>JAJZYO010000074.1 GCA_021798075.1 Actinomycetes bacterium | reverse complement strand
GCGCTGGCCGTAGATGCCGTTGTTGAGCCGGAAAATCCGGAAGGTGTCCTCGTCCATGCGGCCCTCGAGGTAGGCGCCCAGCACCTCGTCGAACTTGGCGATGTCGGCCTCGAGGTCGGCCGAGACGTCCCTCGTCAGCAGCGCAGAAGTCATCGGAGCCATTCTTACAAAATCCGATCGGCTTAGTCAACATTTATCGGCCGGCCAGCGCCACGACGGGCAACCGGGCCGCCAGGCCCCTCGGCATGGGGCGAGCGCTGGCATCACCGAAGCCGTAGACGGCGCCGTTGGCCCCCGCCATGAAGTAACCCCGGTGGTCGGGGGTGAGGGCCATGCCCACGATGTCGGAGACGCGAACGTGCTCGGCCGGGAGGGAGCCGTAGAAGTGGGCGCCGCGGCCGAAGGTGAAGACCCCGCCACCGGCGCCGACCAGCAGGTACCCGTCGCCACCAGGCGTGGCCACGATCGCCTGGATGTCGTGGGTTTGGACCTTCCTGGCCGGGAGCGAGCCGTAGAAGTGCGCCTTGGCGAAAGTGAGGACACCCCCGCCCGAAGTAGCGAGCAGGTACCCGCCAGGGACCGCGGCCATCCCAACGATGTTCGAAACGTGGAGGTGCCTCGCGACGAGCGAGCCGTGGTAGGCCGCGTCGCCGAAGGCGAAAAGGCCGCCGTCGCGCCCGACCAGCCAGTACCCCCGCCCATCTGTACTGGGCGCGATGCCAACGATGTCGTCCACGTGCACCTTCAGCTTCGGCAGGTCACCGAAGTAGCGGGCGGAGCCGAAGGCCCTCACCGTCCCGTCGGCCGTGGCTACCCAGTACCCGCCGCCGTCCGGAGCTGCGGCGATGGCGACCACGGGGTCCTTGGGGGTCGTGGCGATGCCACCTAGGTGGCGCGCCGCTCCGGCCGCGAACACGCCGCCCCGCCGGGTCGCCAGCCAATAACCCTGGGCGAGCGGAGGTGGCGCGGCCACCAGCTGGCTGTATGGGCTGGAAGTCGACGAGGTGAACCCGGCCGAGCCCGAGTAGAGCGCCTCTACGACGTGGTCGCCCGCCGAGGAGTAGGAGACCGAGCAGGTCGCTTTGCCGGTGGCGCTGAGCGGGACGGCCCGGCAGCGGGAGAGGGCCACGCCGTTGTCGGTGAAGGCCACCTTGCCGCCCCGAGGCGCCGGCCGCACGAGAGCGGTGTAGGTGACGACATGGCCCTCGACCGACGGGTTGGGTTTCGAGGACAACCGGGTGCTGGTGGCGACCTGCTTGGGGCGGGCCGGCCGCGTGGAGGTCGTGACCACGGCCGTCGTGGTAGTGGTCCGGCTGGTAGCCGGGGGTGCCGTGGTCGTCGTCGTGGTCGTCGTGGTCGTCGTGGTCGGGGCGGGTGCGGCGAGCTGGCCGGACTCGGCTAGGGCCAGTCGCGCCGAGCCGTCCCGGTAGGAGCCCACGGCCACGCAGGCGGTCCCGGCGCAGGAAACCCCGGCCAACCCGTTTTGCTGTAACGATGAGCTGTTGTAGGTCGGGGCGACGGCCCACGAGCCCTTCGACAGCACCTCGGCCAGGGACTGTTGCGCGCTCCTACCGACGCTGTAGCCGACCGCCGTGCAGCTGGTGGCAGCCACACAGGACACACCCGACAGGGACCCCCTGAAGCGGTCGGGCGCCGAGCTCACGGTCGCGGCGCCGCCCGCCCCCGGGACGGTCTCGACGAGCGGCCGGGCGCTCCCCTGGCTCTGGTAGTACCCGACTGCATAGCAGCTCGTGACTGCCCCACAGGACACGGCCGTGAGGGCGTTGGCCCCGCTGCCCTCTTCGGCGCTCGGCTCGACCGACCAGGACCCCCCCGAGAGGCCCTCGACCAGGGTGAGGGCGGTGGCACCCGTGGTGTAGTAGCCGACGGCCACGCACGTTGCCGGCGACGGGCAGGAGACACCGGCGAGGTAGCTCCGCTTGGCGTCGTTCGGCAGAGGCGTGGGCGCCACCGACCAGGCACCCGAACTGTAGGACTCGACAAGCGCCTGAGGGGCGCCGCCTGCACCGACGTCGTAGCCGACGGCGACGCAGGTGCCGACGGCCGGGCATGAGACGCCCGAGAGGTAGCTCCCAGCAACGCTCGGCAGAGGCAGGGCGGACAAGGACCAAGACCCCCCGCTCTCTGTCTCGGCGAGCGCCTGCGGGACGCCGCCCGCGCTGACTTCGTAGCCGACGGCGATACAGGTGCCGACGGCCGGGCATGAGACGCCCGAGAGGTAGCTCGCCTCGGCCCCCGGGGGTGCCGCGGCAGCGGAGACCGAAAAAGAGCCCCCAGATCCCCCAGATCCGCCGGTGTAGGTCTCGGCCAGGGCCTCTGCGGTCCCGGTCCCTCCCGGCGCGGACCCGACCGCCACGCAGCTGCCTGCCGCCGGGCAGGAGACGCCCGAGAGGGATGCCTGCGGCGCGTCTTGCCCGGCCGCGCTGACCAGGGACCACGACGAGCCGGAGAAGCCCATGGCCAGTGCTTCGCTCACGCCCGCGACCGTGTAAGCGCCCACGGCGCTGCACGTGCCCGTCACCGGGCAGGAGATGCCGGCGAGGGTGTTGCCCGCGCTGGTCTCACCCGGGCCCGCCTGCTTGTGCCAGGTACCGGCCGACAACACGGCCGCCAGGGGTTGCTGGGAGGTCCCATTGGAGTAGAAACCGACGGCTTCGCAGGTGCCAGGCGCCGGGCAGGAGACGCCTTCTAGTTCGTTGTTGGCGACGCTCGCGTCCGGGCTCTTCTGGAGCGACCAGGTGCCGCCCGTCAGCGCTTCGGCCAGCGTTTGGTAGGCGTGGCCGTTGTAGTAGCTGCCGACGGCTTCGCAGGTGCCGGTCGCCGGGCAGGAGACGCCTGCCAGCCGGTTGGCCCTGGCACCCTGGTCGGGGGCCGGTGCCACCGTCCACGAACCGTTGGAGAACCCCTCCACCAGGGCCTGCTCGGCGCCGGCGGGGCCCTCGTAGTAGCCGACGGCGTAGCACGAGCCGAGCGCCCCGCAGGAAACCGCGCGCAGTTCGTTGCTGCCGTAGCCCAGGTTGGCGGCGGGGCTGAGCGACCAGGTGCCTCCGGCCAAGGTCTCCGTGAGCACCTGGTCCGCCCGAAGGTTGGAGTAGTAGCCGACGGCCACGCAGGTACCGGCGACCGGGCAGGAGACCCCGCTCAGGTAGTTACCGCCCTTGCCCGGGCCTGTCCCGGCCGTGACCGACCAGGTCCCACCGTTCCAAGTTTCGATGAGCGGCTCGGCAGGCCGGGCGTTGTCCTGGTAGTAGCCGACCGCGACGCAGAAATCGGCCGAAGCGCACGAGACCGCGTTCAGCTGGCTGCGGTAGGACCCCGGGGCCGCCGGCGCAGAGGCGATGGCCCACCCGTTCGGCCCGAGGTCTTCGATGAGCGCTGGCTCGCCTGGCTGGGTGGCACTGTAACCGACCGCGACGCAGCCGCCCGGGGACCAGCAGGCGACGCCGCCGAGGCCATTGGCGGTGAGCCCGGTCGGGCTCACCGCCGCGAGCGGGGACCACTTGGCAGGTGCCGCCGCCGCGGGGAAAGCGGTGACGGCGCTGGTGCCGACAAGCAGCGAGCCAGCTACGACGAGCGAGCCCGCGAGCACAAAGAGCCTTCGCAACACCGCCGGTCGAGACCTAGTTGGCGCGGAGCAGCTCGGCCACCCTGAAGGCCAGGTCGAGCGACTGCCGCCCGTTGAGGCGGGGGTCGCAGGTGGTCGTGTAACGCAGCTCGAGGTCGTCCTCGCCGATCTCTTCAGCCCCGCCCAAGCACTCGGTGACGCTGTCGCCGGTCAGTTCCACGTGGACCCCGCCCGGCCACGTGCCGCTCTTGCGGCAGGCAACAAAGAAACCCGATATTTCCGCCATCACGTCTTCGAAGTGGCGCGTCTTCCTGCCGCTTTCGGACATGAACGTGTTGCCGTGCATCGGGTCGCACGCCCAGACCACCGGGTGCCCGGACGCCCGGACGGCCTCCTGCAGGCGGGGCAGCGCCTTGTCCACCTTGTCTGCCCCCATGCGGCTGATGAGCGTGAGCCGGCCGGGGTCACGCTCGGGGTCCAGGATGTCGCACATGGCGACCACGTCCTCGGGGGCCGCGCCCGCGCCCACCTTGGCCGCGACCGGGTTTTTGACGCCCGAGAGGAAGTGCAGGTGCGCCCCGTCAAGCTGGCGGGTCCTTTCGCCACACCAAAGCAGGTGGGCCGAGGTGTCGTACCAGGTGCCGGTCAACGAGTCCTTGCGGGTGAGAGCCTCTTCGTAGCCGAGGATGAGCGCCTCGTGGCTCGTGTAGAAGTCGACCTGATGGAGGGTCTCCTCCGCTTCGAGGTCGATCCCGCACGCCGTCATAAACCTGAGCGCCCGGTCGATCTCGCCGGCGATCGCCTCGTAGCGCTCGCCTTCGCGGCTCGAAGCGACGAACTGCTGGTTCCACATGTGCACCTGGGACAGGTCGGCGAAGCCGCCCTTGGTGAAGGCCCGCAACAAGTTGAGAGTGGAAGCGGACTGGTGGTAGGCGGCGATCAAGCGCGCTGGGTCCGGCCGGCGCGCCTCGGCCGTGGGCGCGTCGTCGTTGACGATGTGGCCCCTGAAGACCGGGATCTGTTCACCCTCGACGGTCTCGTAAGCAGACGTGCGGGGCTTGGCAAACTGGCCGGCGATCCGGCCCACCTTCACGACGGGGGTGCCGGTGCCGTAGGTCAGCACGACCGCCATCTGCAAGATGACCTTCAGCTTGTCGCGGATGCTGTCGGCCGTGAAGTCGTAGAAAGACTCGGCGCAGTCCCCCGCCTGGAGCAAGAAGGCCCGTCCTTGCGCCACCTCGGCGAGGGAACGGTAGAGGGCGCGCGCCTCGCCGGCAAAGACGAGGGGCGGGAGCGTCGACAGGACTTTCAAGTTTTGCTCGAGCGCGTGCTCGTCGGGCCACTCCGGCTGCTGCTCAGCGTGGCGCGACCGCCACGAAGAGGGGGTCCAGTTGTCGGCCTGGTCGGCTTTCATCCGGTTAACCGTGGCAGGCTCCGCCACCCACGGCAAGTCGTTTGCGGCCCGAGGCCGCCCGGCCCCGGCGCCCGGCCCGTCGTCGGCGCCCGGCTCGGCGTTCTGCCGCGACGACCCCGGAGCGCCGCTCCGGCGGCCCCCGGCACCCTGCCCCTAAGGTTGCAGGTGGCATGGGACAACGCATTGGCATCTTCGGCGGCACGTTCGACCCGGTACACGTGGGCCACTTGGTAGCGGCCGTCAATGCCCGCTACGACCTGGGGCTCGACCGTGTGGTCATGATGGTGGCCAACGTCCCCTGGCAGAAGGCCGGTGCCAGGGCCGTGAGCCCGGCTGAGGACCGTCTGGCCATGGTGGAGGCTGCGGTCGACGGCATGGCCGGGGTGGAAACGAGCCGGCTCGAGATCGACCGGGGCGGCCCCTCCTACACGGCGGACACCGTTTCACAAATGTCCGCGCTCTACCCGGACGCCGAGCTCTACGTCATCGTCGGGTGGGACGTGAGCGCCGAGCTCAGGACCTGGGAACGCATGGAAGAGGTCCGTGACCTGGCGACCTTGGTCGTAGTCAACCGGCCTGGTAACCCGCCTCCCGACGGGCTCCACGAGCAGGGTTGGCGCATCGAGGAGGTCACCGTGCCCAACCTCGAGATCTCGAGCACCGACCTGCGCGCCAGGGCAGCCACGGGGCGGCCGCTCGACTATCTGGTGCCAGCGCCAGCGGTCCGCGTGATCCGAGAGCGAGGGCTGTATTCTGTGCTTGGATGACCATTGCGGTCGGGGCCCCGTCGGGACCGAAGGTGGCGCGTGAGGGACAGGAAGCTCGTCACAAGCGTCCGGGCCAGCGCCGGCGCCGCCTCGAGCAGGCCTTTGTGGCTTTCGTGCTGTTCGTGGCCTTTGCTGTCACGGTCGTCCTGCTCGGGTTGCAGTGGCTCGGCAACCAGGGCACCGCCAGTTCGGCGGCTATCCAAACGGGCCACTCCTTCACCAGTGAGGTGCAACCTTCTTGACCTTTGCCCCCAATGCAGTCCTTGCTTGGGGCGCTGGTGGTGCTGCAGCCGGCTCGAGGGCCGGCCGCGTGCGGGAGCGTTGCGCAGTGGTCACCAGGGCAGCCTCGTCCAAGCTCGGCCATGACACGGTCGTGCTCGGCGTCGAGAAGTTGCTCGGGCTCACCGACGCCTTCGTCATCACCAGCGGCTCCAACCCCCGCCAGGTACGCACGATAAGCGACGAAGTCGAGCGGCAGGTGAAGCTCGCGGGCGGTGGCTCTCCCATTTCCGTGGAGGGCCTCGACGACGCCCGATGGGTCCTGATGGACTACGGGGATTTCGTCGTCCACGTGTTCTTGGACGAGGTGCGCCGCTTTTACGACCTGGAGGGCCTCTGGGGCGACGCCGAGCAGTGGGTTTGGGACGAGGAGGCGAGCGAGATGGCGCCGGCGGGGGCACCCGCGGGCTGAGACGCGTCCGGAGCCGGCCGCAGCCCGTTGTCGACCGGTGCCTCGGGGACATGTCGAGCGACCTCCAAGCCGAACTAGACGCCATAGAAGGCTCCTTCGGGACGCTCGCGGGCGACCAGGTGGACTTCTCCCGGGAACCGGACGCCCGTTGGGCGTACCTGGACGAGTTAGCCTCTCGGTGATCCTGGTCGACAGCTGGCCGAGCGGCTTGGGAGGGGCGTCAAGAGCGGTCAAGAAGCGGTCGTAGGACGCTTGCTGTAGCCGCACCGTCCGGTGGGCGTCCACGAGGCCCCTACGGGCAGATCGGAGGCGGGTACCAAGCGTAGCATCCCGCCACCGAGCGTGTTATGCGCTTTGTATCTTGATCTCGATGTCGACGCCGGCCGGGAGCTCTATGCGCTGGAGCGAGTCCACCGTCTTCGAAGTGTGCTCGACGATATCGAGTAGCCGCTTGTGCACCCTCATCTCGAAGTGCTCCCGACTGTCCTTGTACTTGTGGGGGCTACGGATGACCGTCCAGCGCTTCACCTCGGTGGGCAGCGGCACTGGCCCCCGCACCTTGGCCTGGGTGCGGAGCACCGTCTCCACTATCTTGCGGGTCGACTGGTCTATGACCTCATGGTCATAGGCCTCGAGCCTGATCCTTATCCGCTGCCTGGCGCCGTCGGCCACTCGTACGTCCTATCTGCGCGCTTACTTGATGATCTTGGTGACGCGACCCGCGCCGACGGTGCGGCCGCCCTCGCGGATAGCGAAGCGGAGGCCCTCGTCCATGGCGATCGGCTTCTGCAGTTCGACTGTCATCGTGACGTTGTCGCCGGGCATGACCATCTCGGTCCCTTCGGGGAGGGTGATGCTACCCGTCACGTCCGTCGTACGGAAGTAGAACTGCGGCCGGTAGTTGGTGAAGAAGGGCTTGTGGCGGCCACCTTCTTCCTTGGTGAGGACGTAGACGGCGGCTTCGAAGTTGGTGTGGGGCGTGATCGAGCCGGGCTTGCAGAGCACCTGGCCGCGCTCGACCTCCTCCTTCTTGGTACCCCGGAGCAGCACTCCGATGTTGTCCCCGGCCTGGCCCTCGTCCAGGATCTTGCGGAACATCTCGACCCCGGTGCAGACCGTTCGCGCCGTCGGGCGGAGGCCCACGATCTCTACCGGGTCGTTGACCTTGATCAAGCCCCGCTCGACCTTGCCAGTGGCGACCGTGCCGCGCCCGGAGATCGTAAAGACGTCCTCGATCGGCATGAGGAACGGCCTGTCGATCTCGCGCACCGGCTCAGGGACGTAGTTGTCGACCGCTTCCATGAGGGCGACGACCTGCTGGGCCGCCTCGGGGTCGCCGTTTAGTGCCTTCAGGGCAGAAACGCGCACTATCGGTGTGTCGTCGCCAGGGAACTCGTACTGGTTGAGCAGGTCGCGTACCTCGAGCTCGACCAGTTCGAGCAGCTCTTCGTCGTCCATCATGTCGACCTTGTTGAGCGCGACCACGATCGAGGGGACGCCCACCTGGCGGGCCAGGAGCACGTGCTCGCGCGTCTGGGGCATCGGGCCGTCGGGCGCAGACACCACGAGGATGGCACCATCGACCTGGG
>JAJZYO010000073.1 GCA_021798075.1 Actinomycetes bacterium | reverse complement strand
CGCTGCCGCCGGCGCAAGGCCTGGCGTTCCTTCGCGGACGTGCCACCCCATACCCCGTGGTCGTAGGCGACTGGCACGGCCAGTGCCTCCGCCAAGCACTCCTCGCGAACCGGGCAGCCGGCACAGATCGTCTTCGGCGCCTTCACGTCCTGGCCGACTTGCGGGAAGAACAGCTCGACCGGGTAGCCACGGCAGGCGGCCAGCCGGCGCCAGGTGGGCTCGGGCCGGCGCGGTCCGCACTGCGCCGCCCCCGCGCTCAAGGTGTCTTGTTCTGCACCCATATTTGGTATTCCGCTGTCTCGCCGCGGCCGACGCGGACGATGGTCACCATGCCGTTATCGACCGCCCACTTGATCTGGACATCACCCGCTAGGTGGCGGAGCGCCTCTTCTTTGCTCGTAAACGTCATGTGTGCGTAGGCATGGTGGGCGCCCAGGTCCTCGAAGCTCGCCTGTGGCGTAGCTGGCGTGGCCCACAGTTCGGCCAAGCCCGGCTCGTTCGCGTAGCGCTCGGGCATGCCTCTATGCGCGGGTCGCGGCGTGGGACCGTAACGACGCTGACGCTCGCCCTCGAGGGCCGACCTCGGCGGCGTCCGAGGGATGCGCTCACCTGTCTGGCGTAGCCCGCGGATGCCGGCTTCGCCGCGGCGGGGGCGGCCTAGAGCCTGGCCCCGGGAGAGCCCCCGCGATAGGCCGGATACCTCGCGCCACTGGCGGTAAGGGTTGGCGCCGGGCTCGAAGCCAGCGGCCCGCAGGCGCTCGGCCGCCAGCTCGTTACGACGCTGCCAGGAATAGGCCACTCAGCGCAGCTCCTTCTTGATGGCGTCGATGCCGGCGCCGCCCTCGACCATCCGGCGGACCATGCCCGCGCGGCCGGTGGCCGTGACGTGCCAGTCGCCCGTACCCTCGCCGATTTTCAGGCCTGGTACCGGGTCGTCGCGGCCCGGCACCCACAACACCGCACCGTCCCGGCCTCCGGTGCCGAGCAGGACGGCCCCGGCCTGGCGGGCCTTCACGAGACTGCGCCAGATATTCGCGACGTGCAAGCCCGCATGAAGCGCCTTCCAGTCGGGCCGGTACCACTTGGCGTTCGTGCCCTTGGCGTACTCCGCGGAGCCGAGCGCGCTGATCCCTGTGCTGTAGACGCCCTTGAGCGCCAAGTACGCCGGGCTCCCGGTAGGCATGGCCGGCAGCCCTGCGCGCAGTGCATCGGTGAGCCCGCGGAAAAACCGGACCACCGGGCCGGTGGTGCCGAGCCGCTCGAGGACCTCGACGCGGCCGAAGGCCTCGGGGTCAACCTCGGCGAGCGCGGTCAGTGTCGCGGGGTACCAGCCCTCGCCCGAGGGCACGAACGGCACTGAGCCGCCTTCGACCACCGCGCGGACGAGCAGGCCGCCTTCCTCGACGGGCTCGAGCTGGCCGGTAGGCACCAGCACGCTGCCGAGCGCGGCCAGAAAGTCCCGGTGGCGGTCCACGAGCACCGCGTAGCCGCCATCGGGCCACTCTGCGGGTGCCAGCCACCAGTTAGGCAGATCGGGCACCACGAGGCCCTCTGGCGCCGTCTCGCAGCGCTCGAAGTCGACCACCGCCAAGCGCCCGCCCTGCTTCACCCGCGCATGAGCGGCGGCCGCGCCGCGGAAGGTGGAGAGCGCCCCGGTCCCGAGCGTCCACCCTCGGCCGCCCGAGGAGAGCGCCTGCTGTAGTACGTGGACCTCGCGGGCCAGGGCCTCCGCGCCCTCCACGCCGGCGAAGGGCTGCCAGGCGACTACACCCCGCGAGTCTGGCCATGCGGGGACGCGGACGGCGACGTCGAGGCCGTCGCGGCGGACCACGAGCTCGTGGTCCAGGCCTGGCACCTTCGACGGCCGGACGACCTCCCAGCCAGCCGCCACGAGCGCGGCGACCTGCTCGTGGTCGACCCCGCTCCCGAACTCGCGCTCCGGGAGCGTGGCGGGCATCCCAAGGCGCTCGAGGGCGCCTCGGGTGAGCCAAGCGCTGGCCGCACCGGCCGCGGCCGTCGCCTCAACTATCTCGAGAACTGTGGTTCGCGGACCGAGGCTGGTGGCCCCGGCAGGGGACACCAGCACGGCGCCCGTCGCGTCCACGCCCACTACGGCGGCCCGGTTCAAGTGGCGGCGGCGGTCGGGCCGGCTGGCCGGTGCCACTGCGGCCGGAGCCGGAGCCGGAGCCGGGGCGGCCGGTGCTAGGTCGGGCCCCGGCTCGGGCTCGGGGACCGCACGGCCACGCTCGAGGGCGTCGAGGAGATGGCCGAGCGTGGCCATTTGCCAGTCGACCAAGTCGTCGGCGTCCCAGTCGTGCTCGGCCACGTACCGCCGGACCGCCTCCACGTCCGAGGGCGGGGATTGGGCGATCCGGCCAAGCAGCTCTGCTGCGGGGTCTGGCGTCACCGTCCCGGTGTGAGATGACATGACGTGACCGTTTAGAGCCCTCTGGCTGTGGGATGTGGGACCAGTGGGACCAGGGGCGCTATCAGGGCCGCTGAGCTGCCCCTTTGCTGGTCCCACATTGACTGTGGCCCCGGGCCGCTCAGAGCCGGCCGCGAGGGTTTGTGGGACCGGCCAGAGGCCCAGGTCAGGAGGCATGAACGGGGGGGGTGGTCCCACTGGTCCCACATCCTTGAGGTCAGGGGGCGCTAAAAGGTATTTCATTACCCAAACGCGCGGCCGGGAAGGGTCCACGCTTCGTGGAGCGCGAGCGGCGATGTGACGGCCCTCGCCAAGCTCGGCGAGCATCCCCTCGTCACGCAGACGGCGCCCGAGGGTCGCGGCAGTGGGCTCGAAGGGCTCGCCGGCCCGCTTGGCGAAGTCGCTTACCTCACCCAAGGAGGCCTCGGGGAGCAGGTACCAGCGGTCCACGTCAGCCCAGCCGACGAGGCGCCCCTGTGGCATAAGGTTACCGTCGCGGCCGGGCGCCCAGCCCAGGGCGGCAGCCTCGGAGAGCCCCCCGCGTGGCATGAGATGGGCACGGCCGGCGAGGAGCACCTGAGCGAGCAGCGTCTGATAGCGGCCCGCCGGTCCCTCCTCGACCACACCAACGGCTTGCTCTACAGCGGCGGAGCAAAGGGCGTCCCATGCAGCCGCCCAGCGGCGGCCGGCCTCGTCGGGACTGACCGCCTCGATGGCGAGAGCGAAACGCAGGAAAGCGGCCCACCCGAGCGCAGCTTCCGCCACACAAGTACGGGTGTGCTGGCTCACGTCGATCACGCCGGCCTCGCGCACGAGACGTCGCCACGTCTCTCGGCCCCACTGGCCGGTCGTCTCGTAATGGGCGGCGAGGTATTGCAAGTACGCACCCGTCGCTTCCGCGTAGACGCCGGCACGCGCCTTGTCCTGCGCGGCCGTCAACGCAACGCCTTCCGACCCGGCGAGGTCGAACACACCCCTTGGGAAGTGGGGGGCCAAGCACCGGTCCCTCGCCGACTGGACGCCGGGGAAGTCCTCGGCCGTGACGATCCACGTGCCTTGTGGGTCCTTGTCCGGCCGGTGCTCGAGGTCGCGGGTCTGCCGCCCACGAGAAGCGCCGTCGAACTGCGCCCGCCTCATGCGATCGGCAACGCCCGTGATCCTTGCCAGGCCACCCTCGGCGCCGGCCTGCCAGTCATCGCAGGACCACACCATCGACCGGGCCGCCCAGGCCGCGTCCTCCAAGTCGTTCGACGTGGAGGACCACGAGGCGGTGGCCCGTTCGAGGAGCGCTGCCCCAAAGTGGCTCTGCATAACGAGCATGAGCGCGGATTTACCGAGCCCGGTATGGCCGTGGTTCCAAACGGTGAGCCGCGAGCGGTCACCTGGGAGCGGGGCGCGGTACACGGCGCCCAAGTTCGCAGCGGTGAACGCCCTCGGCGCCAAGTCGAACAGGTCGAGGCTCTCCCGGACAACGACACGCGCCCGGTCAACGTCCGGCGGGGCGGGCAGCTCGTAGCGCTGTACTTGTGCAGGTAGGTGCACAGGCACCTCGTGGTGGCCCCTAGGCGAAATGGCGCCGCCGGCGTGGACAAAGGCCGGTTCACCGTCTAGCTTTGCCCAACCGCTCTCGCTGAGCGCTTCAGCAGCGACAATGCCGTCGTCGTTGGCGAGTTGCAAGAGACAGGTGGCGACGGCCTCTCGCCTGGCCGACCCGCTCGCCCGAAGAATGGTGCCGGGCCAATGTTGCGTGAGCCACGTCATCTTTGCGAAGTCCTCGAAGGCCACGACAACTTCGGGACGGTTGGCCTGGTGGGTGTCCTGGACCCGGTAGTGGGTGACGACCGGGGACGCGCCAGGTGTAGGCGCCCTCGTGTCGATGCCGACGACTTTGGGGGCCGCGCCCTCGATGTACACCGGGCGCACCCTGTGCTCGCCCTGTGGGGCGCCCAGGATCAGCCCATGTCCAGCATCGCGGCGAGGCCGCCCGTCGTCCCCGTCGTCGCCTCGTGAAGGCTCGACGTCGGGCCTAATGGGCACAACGTTGGCGATGGCGTCACCCTCGAGGACAGTGGGCAGGCTGTAGCCCGCACCAGGTCCGGGCGGGCGGAGCCACTCCACCTCCGCCTCGTGGTCCTCCACCTCCGAGGCCTTGCCAGCGAGGTAAGCGCCGAGAGCCGGCCGGTTTGGTGTCGAAGCACGCGCGGCCGCACGTCGTTTAGCTGAGGCCGCAGACTCCTCGCCCGCGTCGAGCCATGCCTCAAGGGCGGCCTGCGCTTCCGCGACGGCCTCGAACGGGCCGCCGCGCTCGTATGCGCTCAGGGCGAGAGCCTTGGCGCGGTGGCGGTTCCGCCCTTCGACATCTTGTGCGAGCGCTTGCGGTGTCGGGCCGTCGCCCACGTACGCGGCCGCCCATTCGGCGCGTAGCGCGTCTATGCCGACCAGACCGCCTATCTCCGCGATGCGGCCCTGCGTCGTCAGCTCGGCCGCCACGCCCTCGGGGTCGCCCTTTTCGCCGCGCTGCCACAGTTGTACGGCGGTTGCCGCCACGAGCGCTGCGGTGGCGGAGTGCCACGAGCTAAAGGTGACGTGGAAGCGCTCGAATACGCCGACGCTGGCCGCGCTCGAGAGCGCATAGCCAGCGAGCAAGCGTTCGGGGACAGGATCTCGCAGGACGGCCGGGAGCCCTTCGACGAGCTGCCTTGGCGACCGGCGCGACCTGGCGGGCCGCGGGCGCTCTGCAACGCTCACCGGAAGCCGCCGAGCAAGATCAAGGGCAATGCGCGAAAGCGCTCGATGCTGGGAAACGCTCGCGGGGAAAACGCTCGTGCTAGGTTCCCGTTCGCATCGTGCCCCAACGCAAGCTCACTCCCGCGGGAAGTGCGGACCCGTCCGAACGGCACCAAATCGTCGAAGCTCACCGTGTCGAGCTGCGCCACCGCGGCTTGAGTGAGGGACCGGGTGCCCACCCGAAGGACTCGGACGGTAGCTGTCAGCGCCTCGGGCGCGTTTACTTGTAGACCGGCACGAGCCGGGGTAGCATGGCTCTCAGCCGAGGCCACTGGCACTTCCTCCTTTTCCTGCCGGCGGCCCCGATGAGTGGCCCAGGGTTTCCGCCCCTGTGGCCTCGGCACCTTCTACCGGCTCGTTGCCGATCCTAGTTGTCACACCAACCGCGGTACGACATTCGTGTAGTTCGCGCCGCGGCCGCGTCATGCGAGGCGTCCGGCCCGGGATGCCACGAGCGCCTCCCGGCCGGCTCGCAGCGCCCTCGATAGCGCCCCGGTTAAGTCCTGGTCGCACTGGGCGCAGACGCAGGGGCCACCGGCAAGCAGGTAGGGGGTGCGCCCGCCGGCCCTCGCCACGGCGCCGGCCGGCGCCAGGACACGTGTCGAGCCGCAGCGGGGGCAGCGCGGTTCATGCGCCGCGAGCGCCTGGCGTTCGGCGGGCGTCCAGCGTCCGCTACGACTGGACTTGGACACAAGCAACCTCCGATGCGGCTATGGCCCGCTCGTCGGCTACCCTGGACCTTGACGAAAGTCCTGATGTAGCCGGCTGCCGGGCCGGTGAGTTGTCGGAGGGCCGGGGTGAGAACTGCCCCGGCCCTTTGCGTTGGGCCCAGGGTTCACTTCCTGGGGCCTCCAACATTTCCAACTCCAAAACCCTGCGGCCCTCAGCGAGGAGATTGGTGGCAGCTTCCGCCAATGCCGCCGGCAGTGCCTCGGCGATCAAGTCGCCCGCCACGCGCTCGACCGGCTGTCCCCGGCGCAGCGCCTCCTGGCGGACTGCCACCACCAGCTCAGGAGGCAGCTCGACCTTTTCCACCAGACGGCCGTAGCGCCTCATGCGCGGCTCTCGAAGCTTCGGGCAGTGATCGCCAGCGCCCTGCTGAGCAAGTCGGCGATGGCGTCCCAGCGGTGGGCGAACTGGCCGGCGTAGGCGTAACCGCCCCGGCCCGGCTCGCCGATCAGGGTGACGGCACCTGGTAGCTGGTCGATGTCGAGCCGGGTCGAGCGCTGGCCTGGTGAGCCCTGTATGAGTATCGCTTCTGGCATGTGGGCATTGTCCACCCGGCCGCCCCGGCGCCCCGGATCATAACGGGGAGATGCTAACGGGGAGTTTGTACTAGTCAGACGGTATGACCAGATGCTATGATGGGGACATGGCCCGACCCACTAAACACGACCTGCAAGTGTCCCGGTTCCTCGGGGGCAAGTTGTCCGCCTCTCAGGTCAACCGCCTGACCGCCGAAGGGCTTGGACTGCCGGCGGGCGCCAGTTGGGCCGATTACGGGCCGGCCCTGGCGTCGCTCACGAGCAGAGGGCGTGACCTCGACGTGGCAGCGGTGCGCCTGGCAGCCGAGCACGGTTGGTGCATTGAACGCCTGCGCCGGGTGGTGGCTGCGCCAATGGACGAGGGGCGAACGAAGATCGTCTCCGAGGCCTTCGAGGCGGCTGCGCTCCAGGCTGCTGGTGGTGTCGTGGCCACCGGGACGCCCACACAAGCCGGCGAGATGCCCGAAACGCCAGAGGTTGAGGCCGGCAACATGATGGGGTCTGCTCGCCTCGCCTATGAGGACACGTTGAACGGCGACGCGGAGGCTAATTGGGACGATGCCAAGGACATCGCCGAACAGCTCGCCACGACCCTCAGCGGCCCGGCCGAGCCCGGCGCAGAGGTCTACGCGGACGACTTCAAAGACTGGACGCCGCTTTTTGCACAACGGTTACGGTCCCACACAGGATGGGTGGAGAGCGTAAGTGATGCCGAACTGGTGGCGTCCGTCCAGGTCGCGGCGGCATGTTGGCACGCCACCTTCCTGAGCAAGTTGGGCCTAGGTGAGGAAGACAGTTGGCGGATGATCGCCGGGATGGCCCCTCTAGCCGGCGTGCTCGTGGAACTGGTACAAGAAGTGGGTTCCCAGGCCAACATAGGGCGCCTGCCCGCCCCCGAAGGTCCCTGATGCACTCGCGTTCAGCGAGCTTTTGGCGTGAAGGCCCCTGCGGGGGCCTTCCGTCGCGTTTGGGGAGAGCGGGCCGGCGGCGGTAGGAGAGCCGCGACCCGGTCAATTATTTCGGGCAGCAAGTCGTTCACCGCGCGCCGAGTCCAGTCCCATGGTCGGGGACTGGACTGTTCCCCCCGGGGCCCGCTGCCGAGGCCTAGGCCCACTGCGTAAATTTTACGCGGCGGGTAGGCTCCACCCATGCCCCTCCGACAGGTCCCACCCGAGAAAATCCACGTGCACCAGAGACGTCGCCGCCAGCTCGGCGACCTGGCCAGCCTCGCCGGGTCGATAAGTGCTGTCGGGCTGCTGCACCCGGTGGTCGTCGACCCGGCCTACAACCTGGTCGCAGGGCAACGGCGGCTCGAAGCTTGGAAGCTCGCCTTTCCCGGCAAACCAGTGCCCTGCCACGTCATGGACTTCACCGACCGGGCAAAGGCCGAGTTGGACGAGAACGCCGAACGCCTGGACCTACTGCCGAGCGAGCAGGTGGCTGCGGCCCGCTGGGTGCTCGACGAGGTGCAGGAGCACCCGGAGGCCTTTCCTAAACCGCCAAAGGGGGAGGGGAAGAACTACATCGCCGCCAGGGCCGTCGGGTTGTCCAGGCCGACGCTCGCCAAGGCCGTGCTCGTCCACGACGTAGCCGGGGGACGGACGCCGGAAATGACTGTGCAGCGGGACGACAAGGACCTTTTCGCCGAGAGCACACCCGCGGTAAAAGAAGCCGCCGCACGGATAGCCGCCCGGCTCGACGAGGACCGCAATGCCGACGCGGCTTACA
>JAJZYO010000072.1 GCA_021798075.1 Actinomycetes bacterium | reverse complement strand
GACCCTCCGGTCGCGCTATCCGCGCCGCCGGGCAAAGGAAGAGGATTCGGCCATCTGGCCTCCTTCTCCGCTCGGGGCTCCTTTCGGGCGCTAACGGCCACCCAGGCGGCGCGTATTAGGGTCGCCTGTCCCCAAGTCTTCGGGACCAAAGTCTCTGCACGCCACCAAACGGGCCGTGAGAGCATGAGGCCAGCTGGGGCCTCCGCCTCTACGAACTCTCATGCCTGAAAGGTGCACAACATGAAGTCTAGGTTCAAAAGGGCCATCCGTACTGGGGCCATCGTTGTTGCGGGCACAACGGCAGCCATGCCGTTGGCGGCCTTGCCGGTTTCCGCTTCGCCCTCGGTCAATGCCCCCCAGCGTGGGGGCGTGCTGCGGCTAGTGGGCAGCGGCGACGTCGACTACTTCGACACCGCCGAGGCTTACTACGACGTGACCTGGGGGCTTTTCCGCACCATCACGCGCCAGCTCTACACCTGGCCGACCAGGCCCAAGCTGGCCCAGCAGATCGAGCCCGTGCCCGACCTGGCCACCGCCATGCCGAAGATAACCGACGGGGGGAAGGTCTGGACCGTCACCATCAAGAAGGGTGCCATGTGGGACACGAGCCCGCCGCGCCAGGTGACCGCCCAGGACGAGATCCGGGGGCTGAAGCGGCTCTGCAACCCGATCTCGCCCACGGGGGCGCCGGGCTACTACGAGGACACGATCGTGGGCATGCAGTCCTACTGCAATGCCTTCTTGAACCTCAAGGTCTCGGGCTCCACCAACCAACAGGTGGCGGCCATCGACAAGTTCATGGCTACCCACAACATTGCCGGCCTGAAGGCGATCGGCCAGCGCACCATCCAGTTCACCCTCACCCAGCCCGCCGCCGACTTCATCGACATCCTCTCTCTCGACTTCTCGTCGCCGGTGCCCAAGGAGGAGCTCCAGTACCCGCCCGGTAACTTGGGCGTGAACCTGGTCTCGGACGGGCCCTACATGGTGAAGAGCTACGTGCCCAAGCGCTCGATCGTGCTGGTGCGCAACCCGGCCTGGAACTCGTCTACCGACCCCATCCGCAAGGCCTACGTGAACGAGATAGACATCACCGAGGGGGTGGCCGAAGCCTCGAGCGCCGTCCAGCAGGTCGAGGCGGGCACCCAGGACCTCCTCTGGGACCAGGTCGTGCCCCCGGCACAGCTGGCCGGCCTCGTCGCCACCAAGAGCAAGCTGCTCGTGATCGGCCCAGACGGCAACAACTACATAACGATCAACCCCTACATCGTGGTCAACCTGCAGAGCCCCAACAACAACGGGGCCCTGAAGAAGCTGAAGGTCCGCCAGGCCATGGAGTACGCCATAAACAAGGCGGCCGACTCGGCCCTCTACGGGGGCAGCGCCATCTCCAAGCCGCTCGACCAGGTGGTGCCCGGTGGCAGCTTCGGCCACATACCGGGTTACAACCCCTACCCGACGCCCGGCAACCGGGGCAACCCGGCCAGGGCCGAGGCGTTGCTGAAGCAAGCGGGCTACAAGCCGGGCCAGATCACCCTCCGGCTCGTCTACCGCACCAACTCCGTGCACCCCCAGGTCGCCCAGGCCGACCAGGCCGCGCTCCAAAAGGCCGGGTTCAAGGTGAAGCTCGTCACCGTCAACCCGGCGAACGCCTTCTACACCAAGTACCTGGAGAACCCGACGGCTTCGAGGGACGGGGCGTGGGACATCGCCGAGCCGGGCTGGATCCCCGACTGGATGGGCAACAACGGCCGCTCCATCTTCGAGCCCCTCTTCGACGGCCGTACCTACGGGCCCAACACCGTCGACTACGGCGACTACAACAGCCCGGTCGTCAACCATTACATCGACCTGGCCCTGAAGGCGCAGACCTTCAGCCAGGCCAACGAGTTCTGGCAGGCAGCGAACCGCCAGATCATGAAAGACGCGGCCATCGTGCCCGTCGGCGCCCAGAAGACCGCAGTGATGCACTCGTCACGGGTGCAAGGTTGCGACTTCTGGTTCGTGAGCCAGAACTGTGACTATGCAAATGTATGGCTCCAGGGTTGAGCCAGCTCCAGGGTTGAGGCAGCCTGTAGCTCTTGGCCGGCGGCACGTGGCAGCAAGTGCCGCCGGCGCCATCCGGCCGAGGGCCGGGCGAGGTGAGGCGGGCGCACGTTGCTCCTCGAAGTAGAGGACCTGAGCGTGGCGTTCCCCACCCCTGACGGCTTGGTGGAGGCCGTCAGGGGTGTGAGTTTCTCGGTGGGCACGGGCCAGACCCTCGGGATAGTGGGCGAGTCCGGGTCGGGCAAGAGCGTGGCCGTGCAGACGGTCATGGGCCTCACCAGGGGCGCCCGCATCTCGGGGCGCGTGCAGTTCGAGGGCAACGACTTGCTGAAGATGAGCGGCAAGCAACTGCGCGAGGTGCGCGGCTCGCGGATAGGCATGGTCTTCCAGGACCCCCTCTCCAGCCTGCACCCCTATTACCGGGTGGGCGCGCAGATCGTGGAGGCGATCCGGGCGCACGAAAAGGTGCCCAGGGCGGCGGCTCGTCGGCGCGCCGTGGAACTGCTCGGCCTGGTGGGGATCCCGCACCCCGAGCGCCGGGTAGACGATTACCCCCATCAGTTCTCGGGGGGCATGCGCCAGCGGGCCATGATAGCCATGGCGCTGTCGTTGGGCCCGGCCCTGTTGATAGCAGACGAGCCCACGACGGCATTGGACGTCACCGTGCAGGCCCAGATCTTGGACCTGCTGAAAAACCTGCAGGCGGACATGGGGATGGCGATCCTCATGATCACCCACGACCTCGGCATAATCGCAGAACTGGCCGACGAGGTGCTCATCATGTACGCCGGGAAGTTGATGGAGGTGGCGGGCCGGCGGGACATGTACTACAAGCCGCACCACCCTTATACATTGGGTTTGCTCAATTCCTTACCCCAGAGCGGGCACGAGGGCGAGCCGTTGGTGCCGATCAAGGGCCAGCCACCGAGCCTGATCAGGTTGCCGCGAGGGTGCCCGTTCGTGCCCCGCTGCGATTTTGCCATGCCCAAGTGCCGCACGCAGCCGCCGCCGCTACGCCCGTTGCCAGGCTCACCGGACCACCGGTCCGCCTGTTGGCTGCCCCTCGAGCTGACCGGTACGTCGGGCGCGGCCGGTGCTGCGCGTGAGCTCGCCTCGATCGAAGCGAACGGAGGCCCGGTCGTGGTGGGGGGCAAGCTCGAGTGAGGGACGCTCCCCGGCCGCCTCGAGCGAGCGACAGCGAGACGCTCGTCCAACTAGAAGGCGTGACCAAGCACTTCCCGGTGAGGGGCGGGATGCCGTGGCGCCGGGACAGGGAGTTCGTGCACGCCGTGGACGGCATCGACCTCGAAGTGCGCCGGGGCGAGACGCTCGGCCTGGTAGGCGAGACCGGCAGCGGCAAATCGACCTTGGCCCGCTGCATGACGAGGCTGGTGGACTTGACGTCGGGGACGGTCCGGCTCGACGGGGACGACATTTCCAAGCTGAGGGGGCGAGAGCTCCGCCCGTACCGCCGGCGCATGCAGATGATCTTCCAGGACCCCTACGGCTCGCTCAACCCCCGGCGCCGGGTGGGGTCGCTCATAGGTGAGCCGTTCGCGGTCCACGGCGAAGCCGAGGGGCCGGAGCGCAAAGAAAAGGTCCAGGAACTGATGGAGCTGGTGGGCCTCAGCCCCGAGCACTACAACCGCTTCCCGGCCGAGTTTTCCGGTGGCCAGCGCCAGCGCATCGGGGTGGCCCGGGCGCTCGCCCTCCGGCCCGAGCTCATAGTCGCCGACGAACCGGTGTCGGCCCTCGACGTCTCGATCCGGGCGCAGGTCATCAACTTGCTGGCCGAGCTGCAGGAACAGTTCAACCTCACCTACGTGTTCATCACCCACGACCTCTCCGTGGTCCGCCACGTGAGCGACCGGGTGGCCGTCATGTACCTCGCCCAGGTGGTGGAGGTGGCCGACCGCCACGACCTCTATACCAAGCCCCGCCACCCCTATACCAAGGTGCTGCAGTCCGCCATCCCGGTGCCCGACCCCGACGAGACAGACCGGCGCTCGCGTGCCGCAGTGGGCGGCGAGCCCCCCTCGCCCATCGCCCCACCGCCCGGTTGCCGGTTCCACCCGCGCTGCCCGAAGGCGCAAGAGCGCTGTTCGCTAGAGGCTCCCAGGCTGGAGGCGAAGTTCGCTGACCCGCCCGGGCACCTGGCCGCCTGTCACTTCCCCTTGGGCGACAGCGAAGAACTGCCCGCCATGGGCCGGGTCGCCGCGGCAGTGGGAGGCACCGACGACCTCGGAAGGAAGGTAGCAGGGTGATCACGAGCGGGAAGACGACGGCCGAGGCCCTGGGCACTGAAGTTGAGGAAGCCCCCGAAGGCGAGCTCGCCCAGGCGATCCAGGGCCGGAGCCCATGGCAGCTGGCGTTCGACCGGCTCCGCCACGACAGGGTGGCGATCGGGGCTTCGGTGGCGATAGTGCTGATCGCCGCGATGGCCGTCTTTGCCCCGCTCGCGGCGGCCATTACGGGCCACGGCCCCGACGCTCAGAACGTGCCCCCTACCGGGTTGCCCTTGGCACCCAGCCTCAAGTACCCGCTCGGCACCGACGAGCTGGGCCGGGACCTCTTGGTCAGGATCTTTTACGGTGCCCGGGTGTCGCTCCTCGTCGGGGTCGTGGCCGCGGCTGTGGCCGCCACGGGCGGTGCCGTCCTCGGTATAGTGGCGGGCTATTTCGGCGGGGTGGTCGACACGCTGCTCGCCCGGGTTTTCGACGTGGTGCTCGCCATGCCCTACTTGGTCTTCGCCATCGCCTTGTTCACGGCGCTGAACGGGCAAGGCGGCATCACGCTCGACATCGCCGTGATCGCCTTCTTCTCCTTCGGCGCGGTGGCCCGGATCGTGCGGGGCCAAGTGCTCTCGATAAAGGAAAAGGAGTACATAGAGGCGGCCCGTTCGGTGGGCTCGAGCAGCCTGCGCATCATGTTCTTCGACATCGCGCCCAACGTTGCCGCCCAGGTGATCGTCTACTTCAGCCTCCTCGTGCCTTCGTCCATCATTTTCGAGGCCACCCTGGCCTTCTTGGGGATCGGGGTCCAGCCCCCCACGCCGGACTGGGGGAGCATGCTCTCGGACTCGGTGCAGTACTACCAGGTCGCGTGGTGGTACGTGGTCTTCCCGGGCGTCGCCCTGCTCGGCACGACCCTTGCCTTCAACTTGCTCGGTGACAGCGTGCGCGACGCGTTGGACCCCCGTTACAACCGGATGCTCAGGGGCTGAGGGCGGCCATGCTCAGCTTCCTCGTCCGCCGGGTGCTCTTGGGGGCGGTCGTCATGTGGGTGGTGGCCACGGCGGTGTTCATCATGTACTTCGTCACCCCCAACGACCCTGCCCGCCTCCTCGCCGGCAAGCAGGCGACGTCCGCCACGATCGCGGCGATCAGGGCCCACTTGGGCCTGAACAGGCCCATCATCGACCAGTACGGCTCGTACCTGTGGCGGCTCTTGCACGGCAACCTCGGCTACTCGTACGTGAACTCCGAGCCCGTTACCACGATCGTCCGCCAGGACCTGACTGTCACGGTGTCCTTGGCGGTCGGCGGGGCCATCTTGTGGTTCGTGATCGGCGTGCTGGCCGGCATCGTGGCCGCGGTCAGGCCGCGCTCGGTGGCCGACCGGGCCGTCACCGGGTTCGCCCTCACCTTCTACTCCATGCCCACCTTCTTGCTCGGGCTGCTTTTGTTGCTGGTGTTCTTCTACCGCCTCCACCTGGCGGGCTTCACGTTCTTCCCCGCTGGTGGCTACGTGGGGCTGTCCCAGAGCGTGGGGGGATGGGCCAGGCACCTGATCCTGCCCTGGGTGACCCTGGCCCTCGTCAGCGCGGCCGTCTACGCCCGGCTCACCAGGGCTTCGATGCTCGACGTGTTGGGGGAAGACTACGTGAGGACGGCCCGTGCCAAGGGCCTTTCGGAGTCACGGGTCATATTTCGCCACGCCCTGCGAGCAGCCATAACACCCATGGTCACCCAGTTCGGCATCGACCTTGGGACCCTGCTCGGCGGCGTGATCGTGACCGAGACCATCTTCGGCCTCCCCGGCCTCGGCCAGCAGATCGTCAATTCGATCACCCAGGAGGACCTGCCGGTGATAATCGGCATAGTGCTGCTGGCCTCCGCGTTTGTGGTCGCCGCCAACATCATCGTCGACGCCTTGTACGCTTTGCTCGACCCGAGGGTGCGCCTCACCTGAACCCCCCGGGGTAGGGTACCAACCCCCCACGAAGAGTGGTACACAAACTACGTTACGCGTGGTCAGGCAGGTGAACGTCATCAGTGAGAGTGCCTTGGTGCTCTGCCCGGCCGCCTCGTGGTGCGGGCGCGAGGCTGCTATCTTAGCAATTTAGCCGGCCTAAGAAGGCCGGCGCCCGAGGAACGAACACCAATGTAGGAGGAGGTGCTGGCTGGTTGGTGATCGCGGTGGGTCGTAGTCGCGGTGGGCATCGTTCCTTCGTGCCCTCCGTGAACTCTATCTTGCTGCAGAGCGGGAAAGAAGGGGAGTTTTCCAAGATATCCAGCCGCCGGCAAGCCCAACTCGTCGGCACGCCGCCTGCTCGTACACGAAAGGCGCACAGATATGAACTTCCACATTGCGGGGCCGAAGCCCAGCAGGGCAATCAGTAGGCCCCGGGCAAGATCCCCGCTCCAGGTTCTCGGCGTACTGGCTGTTGCGGCCGGCACCGCTGCCGCTTCGCTGGTAGGTGCCCCCGGTGCCAGTGCCGCTTCGGCTAACAACTTCGGTCCGACGACCGCGGTGCCGGCGCAGGGGACGAAGATGAGCGGCGGCACCGCCTACTTCATGGAGGGCCAGTCGGCACCGCCGACATATATCTTCCCCTTCATCTCACCACAGGTCTGCTCGACCATGAACTACGGCCAGCTGACCTACCTCATGTACCGTCCCCTCTACTGGTTCGGCAACTACAACCAGCCGACGGTGGACTACAACTACTCGGTTGCCAACCCTCCCAAGTTCAGCAACGGGGACAAGACCGTAACCGTCACGCTGAAGCCCTGGAAGTGGTCCAACGGCGAGCCCGTTTCGTCGCGCGACGTCGAGTTCTGGATGAACATGATGTTCGCCAATAAGGACAACTGGTGCGACTACACGCCGGGTTTCTTCCCCGACAACGTCGCGTCGATGAGCTACCCCAACGCACGCACGGTCGTTTTCCACCTGAAAAAGTCGTACAACCCGACCTGGTTCCTCTACAACGAGCTGTCCCAGATCACGCCCCTGCCAATGGCCTGGGACGTGACCTCGGCCAGCTCGCCCACGCCCACCCCCAACGAGAAAAACCTTCCCGACACGACTATCAAGGGTGCGCAAGCCGTCTACAACTTCTTGAACAAGCAGGCGATGGACAAGACCACGTGGGCCTCGAGCAAGTACTGGTCGATAGTGGACGGCCCCTGGAAGCTGAAGAGCTTCACCTCGACCGGCGAGGCGACCTTTGTGCCCAACCCGAGCTACGGCGGCTCGCCCAAGCCCACGCTGTCGAAGTTCGTGGAGGTGCCTTTCACCTCTGACGAGGCGATCCTGAACGAGCTCAAGTCCGGGGGGCCTCGTGCCTTGCAGGTGGCCGAACTGCCCGATGACTACATCCCGCAGCTGCAGCGGATCGCGTCCGAGGGCTACACCGCCGTCAACTTCCCTTCCTTCAGCTTCGCTTACTTCCCGCTCAACCTGGGCAACCCCATCTTCGGGCCGGTCTTTCGCCAGCTCTACTTCCGCCAGGCCTTCCAGCACCTGGTCGACCAGCAGGGGTGGATCCAGAAGATCCTCGACGGTTACGGGGTGCCCACTTATGGCCCCGCCCCTCTAGCACCGACCAACCACTTCGCGGCCAAGCTCGAGTACCACAACATGTACCCCTTTAGCGTGAGCGACGCCGCCAAGATCCTGAAGGCCCACGGCTGGGCCGATGTGGCGCCGGGCAAGGTCGCCTACTGCGCGGACCCGGCCAAGTGCGGGCCCGGCGTGAAGAAGGGCCTCAAGCTCGAGTTCGGGCTGCTTTACCAGAGCGGCGTCGTCGTGACCCAGGAGGAAATGGTGGACCTCAAGTCCCAAGCGGCCCAGGTCGGCATCAACCTCGAGCTTTCTTCGGCACCGTTTGCCCAGGTGGTCGGCAAGGCCATCAACTGCGGCCCGCACGGCTACGCCAAGCCCAGCTCA
>JAJZYO010000071.1 GCA_021798075.1 Actinomycetes bacterium | reverse complement strand
GCCACGGTGTCCTCGCCAAGTATGCGCGCCTCGTGAGTGGGGCCGAGCGGGGCGCGGTCACGGAGCCCTAGCGGTCGTTCGCTCGCATGTCTCATTTGATTGAGGCCGGCGGTGCGGCATCGCCGGTGTCGGGGGGTGCGGCGTCGAGCGATGCGGTGTCGCCGGTGTCGGGGGGTGCGGCGTCGAGCGATGTCGCGCCGAGCGATGTCGCGCCGGACGCTTCGAGCGCTTTGCCGGCCGCAGCTTCGACAGGTGCGCGGCCGCCCAAGGCCGTGTTGTGGGACTTGGGTGGGGTGTTCCTCGACTGGAATCCCCGTTACCTCTACCGCGAGCTTTTCGCTGGCGATGACGCCGCCATGGAGGACTTCTTGACCAACGTCTGCTCGCCGGCGTGGCACGCCGAGCAGGACCTCGGGCGCAGCGTCGTGGAGGCCTGCGCTTCGCTGGCGGCGGAGTACCCCGAGCAGGCTTCCCTCATCATGGCTTGGGGGGAACGGAGCGAGGACATGATCGGGGGCGTGATCTCTGGGACGGTCGATCTGCTGCGCGAGCTGCGTGCCGCTGGCGTGCCCTGTTACGCGCTCTCCAACATGGAGGTCGAAAGCTGGGAGAAGCGCAGGTGCATTTACGAGTTCATCTCGTGGTTCGACGGTCACTTCATCTCTGGCGTCGAGCGGGTTGCTAAGCCCGACCGGCGCTACTTCGAGCTGGCGCTCACGCGCTTCGGCCTTCGCGCCGCGGACCTTCTCTTCATAGATGACAGGGAAGTAAACGTGGAGGCCGCTGCCGGCGTCGGGGTGCAGGCCATCGTTTTCAAGGATCCCGAGGCGCTCCGACGAGAGCTGGTCGCACGAGGGCTCCCAGTAGCGGCGGCCTTGGGCTAAGGGCGCTCGCTCTTCTCGTGGCCCTCCTCGCGCCACGGTCCCTTCCTCGCGCCACCGCCCGGGTCCCCTCCTCGCGCCACGGTCCCTTCCTCGCGCCACCGCCCGGGTCCCCGCATCGCTTCCTGCAGGCGATAACGGCGCATTGCGCCACTTACGTATACAAGAAGCTACAAGAAGGGTTCAGGCGCCCTTTGATGGGATAATGAGATAGCATCATAGTGGATGAAAAGTGCAACCAGATCGAAGGTGGGGGAGGTGTTCCGAAGGCATGACGGGTTGGCCAGCCGGGAGGAGTTGCTCGCTGCAGGCGTGTCACCCGGGCAGATCCGTTGGGCCGTCAGGCGGGGCGAGTGGGTAGTGGTCCGGCGAGGGCTTTACGGGCTAAGCACCTGGGGCGCTTCGCCGAACCGAGAGCTCCTGGCTGCTTGCCTGGCTACGGGGGGAGCCGCATCTCATTCGTCGGCCGGGTGGCTGTGGGGGTTGTTGGAGGCGCCACCCGCCGCTCCAGCCGTGACGGTGGCGCGCGGACATCGCGCACTGAGGAAAAGGAAGACCTCGCCGAAGGGCCCGCCCAACCTGGCCCTTGATGGCCTGTCGAGGAGGGTGAGCATCCATTACAGCACCGACTTGGCGGAGACGAGCATCTCCCATTGGCGGGGAGTGCCGACAACAAACCCTCTACGGACTCTGGTGGACCTGGCCGCCGAGGCACCGGCTGATATTGTTGACGCTGCAATAGATCGGGCTTTGGCGAAGGGCCTGGTAACCGTTCGTGGCCTCTTGGCGGAGGCCGAGCGACTCGGGCGGAATGGCCGGCGAGGTCCTCTCCAACTGCGCCTAGCGCTGAAGAGGCGCGGGTTCATCGGAGCGCCCAAAGCCAGCGTCCTCGAGAGCAAGCTCCTGCGCCTGTTCGCGGCAAATGGCATCAAGGTCATCGCCACCGAAGTTGTAACGGTCGACGGGCGCTACCGGATCGACGCCGAAGTCGAAGGCGATGTGTTCGTGGAAGTGGACGGCTACGCCTTCCATTGGTCCCCAGAGCAGAAAGACAACGACGATGCCAGGCGCAACGCCCTTCATCTGGCTGGCTACGAGATCCTGGTCTATGGCTGGCGGACGGTCACGAAAGAGGGTCACCGAGTCGTCCAGGAGGTCCTTGCCGCCCAATCACTCGCCTGCTGACTCGGGGGAGCCGATGGCGGCGCGTCCCCTTGGTCTTTGGGCAGCCCCCCGCCCATGCAGACCTCAACCCGTGCAGCACCCCCAACCTGTACAGCACCCCCAACCTGTACAGTGCCTCACCCGCTCGCCTCACCCGCTCGCCTCACCCGCTCGCCTCACCCGCTCGCCTAACCCGCTCGCCTAACCTCGGCCCAGCCCCACCAGCACCATTGGCCCGAATAGCGCGACCGGGTGCGGTCCTGTACTTTCGCCGGCTGGGCTTGCAGCCTGAGCACGCTTGTGACATGATGACCTCAATGGCTATGGCACGAGGGGTTTCGAGGGTGTGGACGTCACGCCGATCGGGTGACCTTGGTCATATCTTGCAGCCCTCGCGTCCAATAATGGTACTGGCCATGATCTCCCTCGTAGTACTTACTTGACGCACGCGCGGCTATAGCGCGTGCGTTGAACGACCTCCCAGACGGGAGGTCGTTTTGTTTCCCGGACCAAAACAAGAACCCAGCCAAAGGAGCGAGGCGCCGATGCAGCTGACCGGGGCGCAAGCCCTCATAAAGAGCCTAGAGATGGAGCACACGGAGGTCATGTTTGGACTCCCTGGAGGTGCGATCCTTCCCGCCTACGACCCGATACTCGACTCGCCCATCCGCCACGTCCTCGTCCGCCACGAACAGGGTGCGGGCCACATGGCCGAGGGCTATGCCCACGTGACCGGCCGCCCCGGCGTCGTAATGGTGACGAGTGGGCCGGGTGCGACAAACCTGGTGACTGCACTCTGCGACGCCTACATGGACTCCGTCCCTGTTGTCGCGATTACTGGGCAGGTGAGCCGGCCGGTCATAGGCACGGACTCGTTTCAAGAGGCGGACACCGTCGGCATTACGCGCTCGGTCACCAAGCACAATGAGCTATTGATGAGCGCTGAGCAGATCCCCTTGGCCGTGCGCCAAGCGTTCCACTTGGCCACGACTGGCCGGCCTGGCCCGGTTCTTCTGGACGTCCCGAAAGACGTGCTCCAGGAGAAGGCCGAGTGGTACTGGCCAAATGATCACGAGGTCTCGGCGTCACTACCGGGCTATAAACCCACGACTAAGGGCCACCCCCGCATGGTGCGTGAAGCCGCCCGGCTGATCGCCGCTTCCGAGCGGCCGGTCATATACGCTGGCGGAGGGATTTTGAAGGCACGGGCGGCTGACGCACTCCGTCAACTCGCTGAGCTCACCCATGCGCCGGTCGTCACGACCCTGATGGCCCGGGGCGCCTTCCCAGACAGCCACCCGCAGTGCCTTGGCATGCCGGGGATGCACGGCAATTACGCCGCCATCACCTCCATGCAAGAAGCCGACCTCCTGATCGCGCTCGGGGCCCGTTTCGACGACCGGGTGACGGGAAAGGTGAACGCATTTGCGCCCAAGGCTCAAGTGGTCCATGTCGACATTGACCCGGCAGAGCTGGGCAAGATCCGCCGGCCGGAAGTCCCGATAGTCGGTGACTGCAGGCTCGTCATCGAAGAGATTGTGCGTGTCCTAGAGGCGAGCGGCGACCCCCAAGCAGACCGGAGCGCCTGGTGGGCTGAGATCGAACAATGGCGCCAGCATTACCCTCTCTACTATGCGCCTCAAGTCGAAAGCGAGCCGCTCAGACCGCAGGCGGTGATCGAGGCGATCCGTGATGCGAGCCCTCCCGGCACTACCGTCGTGTCCGGCGTGGGCCAACATCAGATGTGGACGAGCCAGTTTTGGCGTTTCGAGGAGCCCTACACTTGGGTCAACTCTGGTGGCCTCGGCACGATGGGCTTCGCTGTGCCCGCGGCCATCGGGGCCAAGGTCGGCCGGCCGGACCGCACCGTCTGGGCCATAGACGGCGACGGGTGCTTCCAGATGACGGCTCATGAGCTCGTCACCGCGTCAAGCGAGCGCATCCCGGTCAAGGTTGCGATATTGAATAATGCCTATCTAGGCATGGTGCGCCAGTGGCAGGAGATGTTTTACGAGGAACGCTACTCCGAGGTTTACCTTTCGCCCGACCTGCCCGACTACGTGAAGTGGGCGGAGGCGATGGGATGCGCGGCGTTCCGTGCAGAGACGCCAGACGATGTCGCCGCGGTGATCGACAAGGCCAACGCGGTGGATGACCGGCCTGTTGTCATAGACTTCCGCACAGACGCCAATGAGAAGGTCTTCCCGATGGTGCCTGCGGGGGCCTCCAACAGCGACGTTATTGTGCACCCCTCGCAGCGGCCGGGTGGGGAAAGGGTGGTCCAGTGATGGCCATGAACGGGCCGGCAAGCGCGTGGTCTTCAGGCAGCGGGAGGCTGCACCACCAGACGATCTCCATAATCGTCGAGAACTGTGCCGGCGTGCTCGCGAGGGTCGCGGCATTGTTCGCCAGGCGCGGGTTCAACATCATTTCGCTGGCGGTGGCACCGACCGACGACGAAGCGTTCAGCCGCATAACAACCGTGGTCGACCTACAGGAAACCTCGGTAGAGCAGCTTACGAAACAGCTGTTCAAGCTCGTGAATGTTGTGAAGATAACCGAGTTGCCCCCCGGCGAGGCACTCGAGCGCGAGCTTGTGCTCGTCTCGGTTCGCTGCGCTCCACCAGGCGGCCCAGGGCCGTCGCGCGGTGAGGTCGGCGACCTCGTGCGGATCTTCGGGGGAACGGTCGTAGACGTGGGCCAGGAGGCCCTCACCGTGATGCTTGCGGCCGAACCAGCGGCGCTCGACGAGTTCGAGGAGCTCCTGCGTCCTTACGGGATCATCGACATCCAAAGGACTGGGCGGGTAGCGCTGCCGAAGCTACCTCACCAGGCGTTCCGCCGGGGCCGGGGCGCGCCTGGTGGCGACAGGTAGGCTGTCCCAATGGCAACCATCTACTACGAACGCGATGCCGATCCGTCGGTCGTCACCTCCCGCAAGGTGGCGATAATCGGCTACGGCTCTCAGGGGCACGCACACGCGCTCAATTTGCGCGACTCGGGTGTGGACGTACGTGTCGGCCTTCGCGAGGGCTCGCCGTCCCGAGCCAAGGCGGAGTCTGTCGGATTGAGCGTTATGTCGCCTGGCGAAGCGGCGTCTTGGGCGGATGTCGTGATGTTGCTCGCCCCTGACACCGCCCAGCCAGAGATCTACGCTCGTTCTGTCGAGGCAGGGCTCCGTCCTGGCGACGCTCTCATGTTTGCCCACGGTTTCAACATCCGCTACGACTTGATAAGCCCGCCCGAGGGCGTCGACGTGGTGATGGTCGCTCCCAAGGGGCCCGGTCATCTGGTGAGGCGCACTTACGAGGGGGGCGGGGGCGTGCCGGCATTGCTTGCGGTCGAAACCGATGCGAGTGGCAAGGCGAAGGCGCTCGGGCTTTCCTACGCTTGGGCCATCGGGGCGACTCGGGCAGGAGTGCTCGAGACCTCCTTTAAGGAGGAGACCGAGACCGACCTCTTCGGTGAGCAGGTAGTGCTCTGCGGGGGCTTGACGTCTTTGATAAAGGCCGGCTTCGACACGCTTGTCGAGGCCGGGTACCAGCCCGAATCGGCCTATTTCGAGTGCCTACACGAGGTGAAGCTGATCGTCGACTTGATATACGAGCACGGGATCACCGGCATGCGCTACTCGATCTCGACCACTGCAGAGTACGGTGACATGACGCGCGGCCCGCGGGTCATAAACGACTCCGTACGCGCTGAGATGAAGAAGATCCTTTCTGAGATCCGGTCAGGTGCTTTTGCCGAGGAATGGGTCGGGGAGTACAAAGCGGGCCTGTCCAACTACAAGCGCCTTCAGCAAGAAGGTGCAAACCACCCCGTCGAGAAGGTGGGGGCGCAGTTGCGGGCCATGATGCCGTTCTTGTCATCGGGCGGCCCAAGCCTGGAGGACGTTTCAGGAGGCTAGGCCACCTCTGGGCTGAGACGTAAGGGGGGGTTGACCGCCGTCGTGACCGGGTTCGATTACGACGTAATAGTTGTCGGTTCGGGCTTCGGCGGTTCGGTCGCGGCTCTGCGACTATCTGAAAAGGGCTACCGGGTTGCGGTGCTCGAGGCCGGGCGCCGCTTTGACGCCACGACGTTGCCTGCAACTTCCTGGGATCTCCAGCGTTTCCTCTGGGCCCCCCGAATCGGGTGCTTCGGTATCCAGCGGGTGCACTTGTTGCGTGACGTCGTGGTGCTCGCCGGCGCCGGCGTAGGTGGCGGCTCGCTCAACTATGCGAACACCCTTTACGAGCCACCCTCGACCTTTTTCGAGGACAGCCAGTGGACGGGGCCGGGTTGGGGCGGGGAGGTGGGCTGGCGTTCGTTGCTCGTCCCCCATTACGCGCAGGCGAGGCGGATGCTCGGTGCGACTGACTACTCGTGGTCGAGCCCTGCGGATGAGGCAATGGAGAAAGTTGCAACCGCCATGGGGGCGGGGGCGAGCTTCTGCCCGGCGAGCGTGGGTGTGTTCTTCGGGCACCCCGGCATGCCCCCAGGCTCGTTGTCGCAGGACCCGTACTTCGGTGGCGCCGGGCCGTCAAGGCGCAGCTGCGTGCACTGCGGGGAGTGCATGACTGGTTGCCGATGGGGCGCTAAGAACACTCTCTCCACCAATTACCTTTACCTCGCCGAGCGGGCCGGCGCCGTGATCATGCCATTGACCACGGTCGTCTCGCTGCAGCCTGGGCAAAAGCGCGCTGGGCCGGCTTCCAGCACCCCTTCCGAGAACGAGCCCGGCGACGCCCCCGACGGCAGTTCCGGGTGGTGCGTCGACACCGTTGCGAGCACCCGGTTGTGGCGGGGCGCCCGCAGCGGCCGCGGCCGCGCATTTAGCGCCGAACACGTGATCTTAGCTGCGGGCGCTTACGGGACGCAGAAGTTGTTGCACACCATGGCTCGTACACACAAGCTCCCGCTCCTGTCCCCCCGGCTTGGGCAGCTCTCTCGCACCAACTCCGAGTCTCTACTGGGCGCCGTCGTCCCTCGCGGGCGGCCCCATCCAGACTTTTCTCGCGGCGTCGCGATCACGTCGTCGTTTTCGCCGGAACCGGGCACGCGCGTTGAGCCGGTCCGCTACGGGCACCGCTCCAACTTGATGGGGTTGCTCGGGGCCCTACTCGTGGATGGCCCCGGAGGGCCGGGTGGCCGCCAGTCGTCGGCCGTCTCACGCTTTGTGGCCGAGGCCGTACGGCACCCACGTGACTTCTTGGGCTGCTTCGACGTCCGGCGCTGGTCGGAACGCACCGTCATCGCGCTCGTCATGCAGGCACGCGACAACTCCCTCACCGTCTTTGCTCGGCCCGGGCCACTTGGGGGCTTGCACTTGTCGAGCAGGCAGGGGGAGGGCGAGCCAAACCCCTCTTGGCTCCCCGTCGGCCACGAGGTGGCCCGCCGTCTCGCCGGGGTGACGGGGGCTCGGCCAGTTGGCAACCTGGGCGAGGTCTTCGGGTTGCCGATCACGGCGCACTTCCTCGGTGGGTGCGTGATCGGCTGCTCGCCCGAGGAGGGAGTGGTCGACCCCTGGCACCGCGTCTACGGGTACGGCGGTCTCCATATCGTCGATGGTTCCGCTGTCCCGGCGAACCCGGGGGTCAATCCTGCTCTGACGATCACGGCCCTCGCAGAGCGAGCATTTTCTCACTGGCCCAACCGTGGCGACCCCGACCCTCGCCCACCGGTCGGGCTGCGGACCGGCGCCGGGGAGGTTTCTGCTCTTGCGGAGGTGGTGCGGGCGACGCCGCCCGTCCCAGCGCGCTGGCCGGTCGCCCCCGCCGCGGGTCCCACCGCCGCCCCCGCCGAGGGCCGCCGCGGACCTGGCCGCGGACCTGACAGAGTGACCTAGGAGCTGAATTGCCGGTGCGCCCTGGGTGAGGGGCAACGTGCGCCGTGGCGCGACGCAACGTGCGCCGTGGCGCGACGCCGGAGCGTGAAGGCAGCCCCGGGCCCAAAACTCCCCGATGTGAATTTCGTTAGCCGCACATCAGTGAGTTCTTAGCACGAAATCGTCATGTTTTCGCCACAATGTGGCGTTGGTCAGATCACATTGGCCCCTTTTTTGCGCGCCGGGGCCATGACTCTGCCATACGGGATGCTCCGAGGGGCTGCCCGCCCAGCCGTGGAACATGCCCGGGCACTCGTACGGGGCCTCCATGCCGGCGTCGCGCCCGAGGGCCGTAAGCTGGCAGACGATGTCCGAGAAGGGTGCTCACGATAAGGACGTCCAGTACTCCTGGCAGACGCCGCGCGAC
>JAJZYO010000070.1 GCA_021798075.1 Actinomycetes bacterium | reverse complement strand
CAGGGTGGTCTGCCCCGTCGACTCGCGCGCCAGGTTCACCGCCGAGGTCCCCCCTTACGAGGGCATGCAGGTCTTCGAGGCCAACCGACCGGTGATCGCCGCGCTCAGAGAAAAGGGGGCGCTCGTAGCCGAGGAGGACTACGTCCACTCCTACCCGCATTGCTGGCGGACCGACACGCCCCTCGTCTACCGGGCCGTCTCCTCCTGGTTCGTCAGGGTCACGGCCATCCGGGAGCAGATGCTGGCGCTCAACCAGCAAGTCACCTGGGTGCCCGCCCACGTGCGCGACGGGGCGTTCGGCAAGTGGCTGGAGGGCGCCCGGGACTGGTCGATCTCGCGCAACCGCTTCTGGGGGAGCCCGATCCCGGTCTGGGCCTCCGACGACCCCGCCTACCCGCGCATCGACGTGTACGGCAGCCTGGCCGAGCTGGAGCGCGATTTCGGCGTGCGGCCAGCCGACCTGCACCGGCCCGCCATCGACAGCCTGGTGAGGCCCAACCCGGACGACCCGAGCGGCCGCTCCAAGATGCGCCGGGTCGAAGACGTGCTCGACTGCTGGTTCGAGTCCGGCTCGATGCCCTTTGCCCAGGTCCACTACCCCTTCGACAACGCAGAGTGGTTCGAGGAGCATTTCCCCGCCGACTTCATCGTCGAGTACGTGGGCCAGACGAGGGGCTGGTTCTACACCTTGCACGTGCTCGCCACGGCACTTTTCGGCAAGCCGGCGTTCGAGACCTGCCTCGCGCACGGCATCGTGCTCGGCGAGGACAGGCTCAAGCTCTCCAAGCGCCTCCGCAACTACCCCGACCCCGACGAGATGTTCGAGCGCTACGGCGCCGACGCCATGCGCTGGTACCTGCTCTCCTCGGCCGTCATGCGCGGTTCGGACCTGGTGATCGAGCGCAAGGGGCCAGGAGAGGCGACCCGGGCCGTGCTCAACCCGCTCTACAACGCCTGGAAGTTCTTCTCCATGTACGCGAACGCCGACGGCCACCGCGCCGCCTGGCGCGCCGACCAGGCCGAGGTGCTCGACCGCTACGTCCTCTCCAAGGCCCGCCTGTTGGCCGAGGAAGTCACCGAGGCCCTGGAAGCCTACGACCTCTACGGTGCCTGTTCGTCGGTGTCTTCTTTCCTCGACGCCCTCAACAACTGGTACATCCGCCGGAGCCGGGACCGCTTCTGGAGCCGGCCTGGTTCCTCTGCCGCCTCGGACCGCTCCAAGGCGGACGCCTACGACACCCTCTACACCGTGCTCCACACCTTGTGCCTGGTCTCGGCCCCGCTCCTGCCCATGCTCTCCGAGCACGTCTACCGGGGCCTCTCCGGCGAGCGGAGCGTCCACTTGGCCGACTGGCCGGACGTGCCCGCCCTGCCCCGGGACACACAACTGGTCGCCCGGATGGACACCGTGCGCGAGGTGTGCTCCGCCGGCCACTCGGTGAGGAAGGCGGCAGGGCTGCGTTCCCGGCTCCCGCTCGCTTCGGCCACGGTGGCCGGCGCCGGCGCCGGCGAGCTCCAAGCCTTCGCCGACCTGGTAGCCGACGAGCTCAACGTCAAGCAGGTGCACCTGGTGAGCGATGTCGCCGGCGTGGCCGACCTCGTCCTGCAGGTCAACCCGGCCGCCCTCGGGCCCCGTATCGGCCCCGCCACCCAAGAAGTGATAGCCGCCGTGCGCCAGGGTGCCTGGAGGCGGCTGCCGGGAGGGGGCGTCGAGGTGGCGGGCCACGAGCTAGGAGCCGACGAGTACTTCCTTTCCCTCGTACCGAAGGACCCGACCTCAGCCCGGGCGCTCTCGGGCAACGAAATGGTGGTCTCGCTCGACCTCGAAGTCACGGCCGAGCTCGAGGCAGAGGGCTTGGCCCGCGACGTGGTGCGCCAGGTGCAAGAGGCGAGGAAGCGCGCCGGCCTCGACGTCTCGGACCACATCCGCCTGTCCCTCGGCTTCGCCGGCGACCCGCGCCTCCGCGCCGCCGTCGAGGCCCACCTCGGCCTCGTGGCCGGCGAGACCTTGGCGGAGGAGGTCGTGCTCCACGACGGTCCCCTGGGCGAGGGCGCCGAGCAACTGGCCGTCGCCGCTGGGCGGCACTTAGAGGCGCGTGTCGAGCGCCTCAGCCCTCGGGGGTAGGCGAGCCGCGCCGGGCAGCCCTGGGCATATTTTCACCGGCCATCGGTTTTATCGCCGAGGCAGGGTTAGCGGCCACGGTCCCAGTGGTCTTCGGGGAAACCGATGTGGCCGCGCCCGGCGCTGTTTGCTAGTGCCTCTTGTCAGTGCCTCATAGGGTCGTCAACCGGTCCCGGCGGCGGAGCGCTGGTTCCACGGGCACCGTCTGGTTCTTCGGCCCAGTGCCCGGACTGGGCTCCGTCGCCGGCCCCGTCGAGGTCGACATGGGCCAAGGTCGCGGCAACGGGAAGAGCGGGGCGCGACGCGGCGAGCATGATCGTGCCCGCAGTGGCCACGACGATGCCGCCGAAGAGGGCTACGCCACCGAGCGCCCCGGAGATGTGCTGGCCGTAGAGGGCGAAGCCGGCCACGATGAGGCCGGTCGAGGCGACGGAGGCGTTGGCGGAGGCGACGCTGGCCGCGTTTGCCCGCCGGAACGCCTGCTGGAGGATGCTCTGCGCCCACACCGTGCTCGCCACCATCAAGTAAGGGCTCGGGCTCCCGAAGGAGGAGGGGAAGCCGTTCAGCCCGTAGAGCGCGATCCGGTCGCCGATCTCCTTGCTGTAGACGCCGGTGCCGGCGAAGAGCACCCCCACCGCGGCGCCGGCGGCGATCCCCGCCGCTTTGGACCGGAGGCTCTCGAGGTGCGTCACGGCCACCCCCGGCTGCAAGTCGCCCGCCAGGCGCCGGGACAGTTCCGCAACGACGCCGGCGAAGAGCGCGCACCCGGCGGCCACCTCGAGCATGGTGAGGTTGGGGAGCGGCTTCCGCACGATCGCAGCGCCCGAAGACCCGAACGCTGTCACCGCCCCGCCCAGGATCGTGAGCACGATCCCGGTCAGCTCGAGCGAGCCGAAGCGCTCGGCCAGCCAGCCGCGCCCGAAGGGGACGAGCACGCCACGGCCGGCGTTGCGCAGGGTGGCCACCACTGGGACCGGCGACAGTACGAGCGCAGCCGTTTCGAGCACCCAGCCAAGGGCGCTGGCGACGACGCCCACTACCCACAGAGGCCGGCGGGCGAGGGCTGCGAGCAGGGCGAAGCCCTTGCTCGTGAGGGCGGTACGCATGCCCTCGTACTTCTCGAGCGCGGCGGCGAGCGCCATCAGCATGCCCGAGGCGAGGGCGAGTAGGCTACCGAGGACCAACATGGCCTGTGGCGGGACCGGTACGCATTTCTAGTAGACAGGGACCCTAATGACGGGCCGAGACGACGACCTGCCGCGCAACGTCCTGATCATCTCTGCCGAGATGGGAGAGGGCCACAACGCGGCCGCTGCCGCATTGACCGAGGCTATCAGGGAGAGATGGCCCCACTGCGAGGTCGAACAGCTGGACACCATGGAGGTGAGGGGCCGCCGCTTTGCCAGGCTGGCCCGCTGGTCCTACAGCTTTCAGCTCAACGTGTGGCCCTGGAGCTACGAGGTGTCCTACTCGGCGCTGTCGCGCTCGCAGCGCGTCGCCGACGCCTCGAGAGCTGCCGCTGAAGCCTTTTTCGGGCCCCGCCTGGAAAGGGCGCTGAGGGGCCGGGCACCCGATGTCATCATCTCGACCTACCCGTTCGGCTCTGGCGCGCTCGCCTGGCTGCGCAAGAAGCGGGGCCTCGACGCCCTCACGGTCACTTATATACCAGCCTTCCACGTCCACCCGCTCTGGGCCTACAACGGTATCGACTTGCATTTCGCGGTGTACGACAGTGCTGCGGAACATGCCCTGCTACCAGGGCTCGAGCACACCCTCCGGGTCGGCGCCCCGCCCGTGCGGAAGGGCTTTGGGAACTTTAGCCGCGACGAGGCGCGCCGCTTGTTCAGCCTCCCGCCAGAAGACTTTGTGGTCTTGGTCACAGGCGGGGCTTGGGGCTTGGGGGCGGTGGCGGCGGGGGTCGAGGCCCTCGTCCACTTGGACGGCCCCCCCGTCCACGTGCTGGCGGTCTGCGGGAAGAACAGCCAGCTCGAGGCCCAGGTCCGCGCCCTGGCGGACAGCAGCCCGGGCCGCCTGACGGTCTTTGGCTACATAAACCAGATGCCCGAGGCCATGGCAGCGGCGGACGTGGTCGTCACCAACGGCGCCGGTGTCACGGTGCTCGAAGCGTTGCGCACCCCCCGCCCCGTCGTGGCCTTCGCCCCCCTGGCTGGGCACGGGATCGCCTCCACCAGGGAGATGGTGCGCCGGCACCTGGCCGTCGAAGCCGACGACGTCGCCGGGCTGGCGGCCCAGGTAAAGCGGCTGCGAACCGACGTGCAGTGGCTCCGCACGATGGAAAAGGCGGGCGAGGAGTGGGTCCGGGGTCGCGACCTACTTCTTTCCATTGGTGAGATCGAGGCCGCCTGGGCGGGCCGCCGGGGGACGCGGCCGGGTCGGGTAGCCTGAACCGGTTCAAGCCAGATACCGAGGCCCCGAGGCCTCGACGCGAGGAGGACAGTGTGGCAAAGGAGTTCCCCGAAAGCTTCCTGTGGGGGGCCTCGACGGCCGCCTACCAGATCGAGGGCGCCGTCGACCAGGGCGGGCGTGGGGTGTCGATCTGGGACACGTTCTCGCATACCCCCGGGCGCACCGCTAACGGGGACACGGGGGACGTGGCCTGTCGCCACTACGAGCGCGTCGGTGAGGACCTCGACCTCATGGCCGAGCTCGGGCTCCGCGCTTACCGGTTCTCGGTGGCCTGGCCCCGCGTGCAGCCCGACGGCAAGGGCTCGGCCAACCAGGAGGGGCTGGACTTCTACCGACGCCTCACTGCTGGCCTTCGCGAGCGCGGCATCGTGCCGGTCGCGACCCTCTACCACTGGGACCTGCCCCAGGCTCTGCAAGACGAGGGGGGTTGGGCGGTACGGGAGACCGCCGAACGCTTCGGGGAATACGTGGCGATGGTCACCGCCGCTCTCGGCGACGAAGTCGGGTTGTGGATAACGCTCAACGAACCATGGTGCTCGGCTTGGCTCGGCTACGCGATCGGGGTGCACGCGCCTGGGTTGGCCGACCCGCAGCTGTCCATGCGCGCCACGCACCACTTGCTGCTCGCCCACGCCCTCGGCAGCGAGGTGGTGCGGCGCGACACCAAAGTGCCCGTGGGCATAACGCTCAACCTCGCCCCCCAGATCCCAGCGAGCGACCACGAACTGGACGTCGAGGCAGCGAGGAAGCTGGACGGCGGCCTCAACCGCCTGTACCTCGACCCGCTGTTCAGGGGCAGCTACCCAGCTGACGTGCTGGCGACGGCGGCAGCTGCGGGGTTGCGGATGGACGTGGCGCGCGACACCGATATGGCGCTCATCGGCCGCCCCGTCGACTTCCTTGGGGTCAACTATTACATGAGCCACGTCGTCGCCAGCACGAGCCGGTTGGGCGAGGCGCGCCAGGCGGGCTACGTCGCCCCCGACAGCCTGCTCGGCACCCCGAGCGCCGCCCTCGGCGTGGCCCAGGTGGGCCGCCCTTGGCTAGAGCGCACGGCCATGGGCTGGGAGGTCGACCCTGCCGGCCTCACCGCGCTGCTCACCCGCCTTTCGAGCGAGTACACCAAGGCCCCGCTCCACATCACTGAAAGCGGCGTGGCCGTTGAGGATTATCGAGGCCCCGACGGTGCCGTCCACGACCCCCGCCGGGTCGCTTACCTGGAGGCGCACGTGAAGGCGGTCAGGGACGCCATCGACGCCGGCGTGGACGTACAGGGTTATTTCGTGTGGAGCCTCATGGACAATTTCGAATGGGCCGAGGGGTACTCCAAGCGCTTTGGCCTCGTGTGGACCGAGTACCCGACGGGCGAGCGGGCCCGGAAGGACAGCTTCGGGTGGTACCGGGACCTGATAGCGGCAAATGCCCTTGCCGTCATTGGCTGAACGGCACTGCTGAGGGCCTCGCCTCGGCCCTTGGCGAACGCCGCCCCCGCTTGCCGGGAATGACCAAGGCCATGAGCGCTAGCGACGCCGACGTGCCATCGGCAAGGGGGCGCGTCATAAACCGCTCCACAAAAAGCCCGCCATCTGACAGAGTGGCCACATGATGCACGTTGGCATGGGCAATGCCGGCTGGGGCTTCATGCGCTCGCTCCGCCAGGACCGCAACGTGACCAAGCACAAGCTGCCCAAGGGGACGCTGAAGCGGGTGCTCGGGTTCGCGCGGCCCTTCGCCGGCTTGCTGTCGCTGTTCCTCGTCCTGATCGTGATCGACGCCGTTGCCGGCAACCTCAACCCTCTCATCGCCCGGGCGATGATCAACCGCCTCACAAACGGCCTCGCCGGGCACGGGAGGGCCGGGGTGGAGTCGGCCGTCATCTGGCTGGCGGTGGCGATGGGCGCGCTGGCCGTTTTCGACAGCGGGCTCGGCCTTTGGGAGCGCTGGCTCTCTTCCCGGGTCGGCGAGGGGCTCATATTCGACATGCGCAACAAGGTTTTCAACCACGTCCAGCGCATGCCGATCGCCTTTTTCACCCGCACCCAGACCGGTGCCTTGATATCGCGGCTCAACAACGACGTGCTGGGCGCCCAAGAGGCTTTTACCAACACCTTCAACTCGGTGATCGGCAACGCCATAAGCGTGGCCGTGACGCTCGTGGCCATGGCGGTCCTCTCCTGGAAGCTCACCGTGCTGGCGCTGTTGATGCTGCCGGTGTTCATATTCCCGGCGCGCTGGGTGGGCCGGCGGCTGGCCGCCATAACCCGGGAGGCCTACGGGTTGAACGCCGAGATGAACACGATGATGAGCGAGCGCTTCAACGTCGCCGGCGCCCTCCTCGTGAAGATATTCGGCAAGCCGAGCTACGAGGCTGAGTCTTTCAGGGCGAGGACGGGGCGGGTGCGCGACATCGGTGTGACGACGGCGATGTACGGGCGCATCTTCTTTACGGGCCTCATGCTCACCGCCTCCCTCGCCACCGCGCTCCTCTACGGTTTTGGTGGCGTCATGGTGGTCCACCGCGAGCTATCCCTTGGGACGCTGGTCGCGATGACCCTCTACCTGACCCGTCTCTACGGCCCGCTCACTTCGCTGTCCAACGTGCAAGTCGACGTGATGACGGCGCTGGTTTCGTTCGACCGGGTGTTCGAGGTCCTCGACCTTCGCCCGATGATCGACGACAAGCCCGGTGCCGTAGACCTCGAGCGGGGGCCAGCCGAAGTGCGCTTCGAGCACGTCGATTTCCGCTACCCCCTGCCAGAAGAGGTGTCGCTCGCTTCGCTCGAGTCGGTGGCAGTCCAGGAGCGCCCGAGCGGCCAGCAGGTGCTGTTCAACATCGACTTCGTGGCCGAGCCTGGCCAGCTCGTGGCGCTGGTGGGGCCCTCGGGTGCCGGCAAGACGACGATCAGCCACCTGGCCGCGCGCCTTTACGACGTGACGCAAGGCGCCGTGCGCATAAACGGCATGGACGTGCGTGACGTGACGCTCGCCTCGTTGCACTCGGTGGTCGGGGTAGTCACCCAGGAGTCTCACCTTTTCCACGACACGATAAGGACAAACCTTCTCTATGCCCGCCAGGGGGCCACCGAGGAGGAGCTGTGGGGCGCGCTCCGGGACGCCCAGATCTACGACCTCGTGAGCTCTCTACCCGATGGCCTCGACACCCTGGTGGGCGACCGCGGCTACCGGCTCTCGGGCGGCGAGAAGCAGCGCATCGCGATCGCCCGGCTGCTCTTGAAAGCCCCTGACGTGGTCGTGCTCGACGAGGCCACGGCCCACCTCGACTCGGAATCGGAGCTCGCGGTCCAGCAGGCGTTCAAGAAGGTTTTAGCGGGGCGGACCTCGATAGTGATCGCGCACAGGCTGTCAACGGTGCGCGACGCCGACCAGATCCTGGTCATCGACGGGGGCCGGATTGTCGAGCGGGGCCGGCACGCCGACTTGCTGGCGACGGGAGGGCTGTACGCCGACCTGTACCACACTCAGTTCGCAGACCAGGAGGCAGACCAGGAGAAGGTGCCGGCGCCGGAGCGAGACATTTGGGCTATCGGTGAGGAGGCGGTTATCGGTGAGGAGGCGGTTATCGGTGAGGAGGCGGTTATCGGTGAGGAGGCGGTTATCGGTGAGGAGGCGGTTATCGGTGAGGAGGCGGTTATCGGTGACGGGGCGGTTGCCTACCCGGGCTCTACGACCATCTCGGGCTGAGCGGCCTCGGGGCCGGGCTGGCGGAGCGATGCGAGGTAGGCGGCACCTATTATCCCGGCCTCGTTTTGGAAACGGGCGGGCACGATATCGGTGCCGAGCTCGAGCAGGGGCAGGAACTTCTCGGGCCGCCGGCTGACGCCCCCTCC
>JAJZYO010000069.1 GCA_021798075.1 Actinomycetes bacterium | reverse complement strand
CGGACGGCCCTACCGCCGAGCCCCCCACGGCGGGCACGGTGGACCGGAACGGCGCAGGGGCCGCAACCACCAGGGAAAGGTCGACTGAGGGAAAGTGAGCCGGGACAGAGTGGGCGGCTTTCCACCCAACGCGGCTACCACCAGCGGGCGGCGCATCCTCCGGCAGGCCCAGACAGACGAAAGGAAAGACGACGGTGAACCGTAACCGCCTTGTAGCCCTCATGAGTGCCGCCGTGCTCGGCGCCAGCGGCCTCGGTGCCGGGCTGGCCCTGAGCCTGGGGCGAGGCCCGGGCGCCCTTGGCCAGGCGCTGAAGCCAGCCGGCCCGAACGCGTCCTACGCCTATTACCTGAGCCTGGCCCAGCACTTCTCGGGCGAGCCAGGGTCGTCTTACAGGCCCATGATGGGTGGCTCGGGCTACGGGCCGATGATGGGGGGCGGTTACCCTTGGGCGAGCCGATCTGGTTATGGCTGGATGATGGGGGGCAGCGGCGCGCCGGGCTGGATGATCGGCGGCTCACTACCCGGTTCGGTCACACGGGGCAACGACAATATGGGTGAAGTGATGGGCAAGCTCTTCGCCAATGCCCCAGGCCCGAGGGTAAGCCCGGCCGAAGCGGCCAAGCTCGGCGACGAGGCGCCCAGAGGTGCCACTGTGGACCGGTCCACCAACACCGTCACCTTCTCGGGCCACAAGGCCGACCTCGCTGTGCTCGCCAGCCCCTCGATGCCGGCGGAGAACTTCAAGCTGGCCGGGTTGACGGACCCGGCGATCGTCGTACCCGAGGGCGCCCAGGTCCAGGTTGAGCTGGTGAACGCCGACGACGACATGGCCCACGGCTTCGTCGTGTCGGCGCGAGGCGCCGGCAACTCCTGGATGCCGATGATGAGCGCACCGCCGGCGTTCTCGGGGTCTGCCCTTTGGTTCCTGGGCGAGAAAACCTCAGCGGGGATGCACGTTGGGACGCTCACCTTCAGCGCTTCGACGCCCGGCACCTACACCTACCTCTGCCCTGTCCCGGGGCACGCCCAAGAGGGCATGGAGGGGAGCTTCGTGGTAAAAGGTGCTCCCGCTTCGTGATCTAGCACATCGTTCTCCAAAACCGGGCCGATTGGGGGCCGGGACCCGCCCTTTCGCCCCCGGCTGTGGGCATGGTCGTCACAGGGCCCTCGTAACCTAGGGGACGTGCTGCACCTCCACCGCTCGGAGCGGGCCGACATGCTGGTCGGGGTGCTCGGTGACGTGCTCGCCGAGCCGCTCGACGACCCGATGGCGCGCGAGGTTGTGGCCGTGCCGACTCGCGGTGTGGAGCGCTGGCTCACCCAGCGCCTTTCCCACCGCCTCGGGGCCGCCCAAGACGCGACCGACGGGGTGTGCGCGAACATCGACTGGCCCTTCCCCGGCGCCCTGGTGGAGATGGCCACCGCGGCCGCTGCGGGGATGCCTGTCGGCCCGGACTGGCTGGACGTCGCCGGCGGGGACCCCTGGAGCCCTGGGCGGCTGGTCTGGCCCCTGCTCCAAGTGGTGGACGAGAGCCTGCAAGAGGAGTTCCTGCGCCCGCTCACCGAGCACCTGCGGGCATCCTGCACGGCGCCGGCGGGCCAGGCGCCGCGCCGGTTCGCTACTGTGCGCCACATCGCGGACCTGTACGACCACTACGCCGTGCACCGTCCCGAGATGCTGCTCGGCTGGCTCGACGGCGAGGTGGCGGGACCCTTAGGAGCGCATGCAGGTCCCGAGGCAGACGACGCCTCCTGGCAGGCGGAGCTGTGGCGCAGGCTCCGGCGTCGAGTCGGGGTGCCGAGCCTCGCCGAGCGCCTCGCGGCAGCGCCGGCCGCGCTCGCTGCCAGGCCCGAAATGCTCCCTCTCCCCAAGCGTCTCTCTGTGTTCGGACTGACCCGCCTGCCTGCCAGCCACCTCCGAGTCCTCGACGCCATCGCGACCCACCGGGACGTCCACCTCTTATTGCTGCAACCGTCGGCCAAGCTCTGGGAGAAAGTGGAAGGCTGGTGCGGCTCGCGCCAGGCCCTGGCCGAGGGGCCGATGGCACGCCGCGACGACCCCACCATTCCCCTCCCACAAAACCCCCTCCTTCGGAGCTGGGGCCGCGACGCCCGCGAGATGCAGGTGGTACTGGCGTCCCAGGGCCAGGGCGGCGGAGAGCACGTCCCGGTGCCCGATGCCACCGGGCCGCCGACGCTCCTCCAGCTCATCCAAAGAGATATCCGCGCCGACCGCGAACCACCCAGCCCTCCGCCCCGGGGCGCCGATGACAAACGGCCCCTGATCTCGAGCGCGGACGATAGCGTCCAGGTGCACTCGTGCCACGGTCGCGCTCGCCAGGTCGAAGTGGTACGGGAAGCGGTGCTCCATCTTCTGGTTGGCGACCCGACCCTAGAGCCGAGGGACGTGATCGTCATGTGCCCGGATATCGAGCTGTTCGCACCGCTCGTGACCGCCGCGTTCGGGACGGCCTCGCCCGAGCGTGGGCCGGAGCTGAGGGCCAAGTTGGCCGACCGCTCGTTACGCCAGACCAACCCGCTCCTGGCCGTCGCCGGCCACCTCCTCGACCTGGCCGGCAGTAGGGCTACCGCACCCCAGCTGCTCGACTTCGCCTCGCGCGAACCGGTGTCCCGGCGCTTCGGCTTGGGAGAGGAGGACCTCTCCCGCATCGAAGAATGGGTCGTCCGCACCGGCACGCGCTGGGGTTTCGACGACGCCCACAGAGAAAACTGGCACCTCGGCCGCTTGGGCGGGTTGGCGACATGGCAAAGGGGCCTGGACCGGCTCCTTCTCGGCGTCGCCATGGGCGGCTCGGACCAACCGTTCGGGGGCGTGCTCCCGCTCGACTACGTGGCGAGCACCGACATCGCTTTGGCCGGCCGGTTCGCCGAGCTGGTGGCCCGCCTCCGGGCCACCTTGGAGCAACTGAGCGCTCCGCGGCCGGCCGCTTCCTGGGCGGCCGCTCTCGTCGAGGGCACCGAGAAGCTGGCCTGCGCCGAGCGGGGCGAGCAGTGGCAGCACGACCAGCTCCGGCGCGTGCTCACCGAGGTGGCACAGCTCGCGACACCGACCTCCGGGCCGTTGCTGGACCTTGCCGAAGCGCGTGCGCTGCTCGCGGACAGCCTGCGCGGCAGGCCGACGCGCGCCAACTTCCGCACCGGCGACATGACGATCTGCACCTTGGTCCCCATGCGTTCGGTCCCCCACCGGGTCGTGTGCCTCCTCGGCCTGGACGACGGGCTCTTCCCGAGGCCCGCCCGCCAAGACGGCGACAACCTCTTGCTGGCGGACCCCCGGGTGGGGGAGCGCGACGAGCCGAGCGAGGACCGCCAGCTCCTGCTCGACGCCCTGCTCGCGGCCAAAGACCACCTGGTGATCACCTACGAGGGCCGTGACCAGCGCCTCAACCGCAAGGTCCCGCCCGCGGTCCCGGTCGCCGAGCTGCTCGACGTCATCGACAGGACCGTGCGCCACCCCGACCCGAGCAGGCCGGCGCGCGAGGTGGTGATGGTCGAGCACCCCCTCCAGGCTTTCGACCCGCGCAACTACACGCCGGGCGGCCTCAGAGGGGCAGGACCGTGGCGCTTCGACGGCCTCAACTTGGAGGGGGCGCGTTCGCTGGCCGGTGAGAGGCACTCCAAGGTGCGGTTCCTGAGCTCCCCGTTGCCACCGGTCTCCCAGAGGATGCTGCCACTGCGTTCGCTGGTCCAGTTCCTCGACTTCCCCGTCCGGGCCTTCTTGCGAGAGCGGGTCGGGTATTACACCCCCAGGGAAACCGAGCGCCTCTCCGACGCTATCCCTCTCGACCTCGACGCCCTGGAAGGGTGGGCGCTCGGCGACCGGCTCCTGTCGTCGCTGTTCGCCGGGGCCAGCACCGAAGAGGCCCTCGCGGCCGAGAGGGGCCGAGGGCTCCTTCCGCTCGGCCAGCTCGGAGAAGACGCACTGCGAAGCACGCTCCAGGAAGTGGCCTCGCTCTTCGTGGCCGCCCAGGGCATGGAAGCCTTTTCCGAGCCGGCGGTGCCCGTCGAAGTCAACGTGGAGCTACCCGACGGCCGCTGGCTCGTCGGCACCGTGCCCGGCGTGCGAAGGGGCACCATCGCCGCCTGCACTTTCTCCAAGCTGCGGCCCAAACAACGGCTCCAGGCCTGGGCGCACCTGTTGGCCCTCTCCGCCGCCCACCCTGAGCTCGCCCCATCGTCGGTCACCGTCGGGAGGTCGGAGAGCAGCAAGCGAGGCGCGCCCCGCACCTGCACGCAGTGGCTCGCCCCGCTCGGGGGAGACGAGCCAAGCTTGCAGCGTGCGGCTCTCGAGAAGTTGTGGGTGCTGGTCGACCTCTACGACCGTGGCATGAGGGAGCCGCTCCCCATTTACTGCGCAACGTCGGCAGCGTGGGCCGAGGCAGCTCGCGCCAAGGGGGGCCCGCGGGCGGCGGAGGATGCCTGGGGGACCAAGCCCAACCGTGGCTGGGGCGAGGCGTTCAAGCCGGAGCACGTCCTCGTCCTCGGCGAAGCCCTCGCCTTTCAAAAGGTGCTGGAAGATACCCCCCGGCGCGACGAGGAGGGCCCTGGTTGGCCGATGCAGGAAAAGAGCCGCTTTGGCCGTCTTGCGGTGAGGCTGTGGGGCCCGGTCCTCGACCACGAAAAGCTGGAGGTCGGCTAAACATGCCGGTGCAGCAGGCCCACGCCGAGGTCGGGCGGGCGAGGTGAGCGCAGCCGAGCTGGGCACCTGGGGCGGTGCCCTGGCCAGCGAACCTGGTACGAGCACGCTCCAGTTCGACCTGTGCGGCCCTCTGCCTGGACCGGGGGTGACCGTGCTCGAGGCCAGCGCCGGCACGGGCAAAACCTACGCCGTCACCGGGCTCATGACCCGTTTCGTGGCCGAAGGGGTGGCGCCGCTCCAGGAGATCCTGGCGGTCACTTTCACGCGCCTCGCCACCGGCGAGCTGAAGGACCGGGTGCGAGCGCGGCTCGTCTCGGCCGAGCTGGCGCTCGGGCGGTCCCTCGAAGCCGGCGGGCCACCCCCAAGTGACGACCCGGTCGCCGCCTTGCTCGCCTGCCCGGGCCCCGAGGGCGACGAGGTCCGGGCACGCCGGGCGCGCCTCGCCAGGGCGCTCGCCACCTTCGACAGCGCCACCATCACCACCACCCACGGCTTCTGCCACATGGTCCTCGGCGCCCTCGGCGTATGGGGAGAGGTCGCGCCGGGGGCGGTGTTGCTCGAGGACCCCCACGACCTGGCCGAGGAGGTGGTGGAAGACCTCTACGCGCGCTGGGTACGAGACAAGGGCCTCCTGCCCTTCAGCTTGAAGGCAGCTCTCGAAGTCGGCCTGGCTGCGGTGCGCAGCCCTGGCACGGAGCTGGGCCCGGGCGCGGACAGGACCGATGAGTCACCTGCCGGGCTCCGCCGGCGCCTGGCCGATGCCACACGGTCTGAGGTGTCCCGGCGGTTGGTGGACGCGAACCTGCTGACTTACGACGGCATGCTCGTCCGCCTCGCCGACGCTCTGGACGACCCCGTCCGAGGCGCCGGCGCGCGCCGGCGCCTCGGGGAGCGCTACCGGGTGGTCCTGGTCGACGAGTTCCAGGACACAGACCTCGTGCAGTGGGACGTCGTTCGCCGGGCCTTCGCGTCCGGGGGCACCCACTTGGTGCTGATCGGAGACCCCAAACAGGCTGTTTACGCCTTCCGGGGAGCCGACGTGTACGCCTACCTGGCCGCTGCCAGCGCTGCCCCCCCGTCCAACCGCCTCACCCTCGAGCGCAATTGGCGCTCGGACGGCTGCCTAATGGCGGCGTGCGACGCCCTGTTCGGCCCATTGCAACTGGGCCACCAGGGGATCGTTTACCGACGGGCGGGGTTTCACTGCGCCCACCCGGGACCAGGTATCACCGGCGCACCCGTGGCAGAGCCCCTTCGGTTCCGCTGGCTCGACCGGCGTAGCCCGCCCCCGGGCTGCACCCTCACCGCATCGAAACCACTGGCGAAAAAGCGTGCTGTCAACTTGGTCGCCGAAGACCTGGCAGCCGACGTCGTGGCGCTGCTTTCCGCCGGTGCCGAGTTGCTGACCGGTGGCCTGGCCGGCGAGCGGGAGGGGGCCGGGCCGGGCGCCTTCCAGGACGACGGCTCGAGCGGCTCGGGTGGCTCGGGTGGCTCGGACGGCACGAGCGACGGCGTGCCCGCTCGGCGGAAGCTCGAGCCGCGCGACATAGCGGTCCTGGTGCGTACCAACGAGCAAGCCACCTTGGTGCAAGAACAGCTTGCCGGTGCCGGCGTGCCAGCCGTGGTCTCGGGCACCCAAAATGTCCTGGCCACTCCCGCTGCACGCGACTGGCTGGCGCTCCTAGACGCTCTTCAGCAGCCCGCGTCGCGCTCGCTCGCGGCGGCGGCGGCACTTTCGAGTTTCTTCGGCCGGCGCGCGGAGCAACTGGCGAGCGGAGACGAAAGGGTCTGGGAAGCCGTCCACGACCGCCTCCACGACTGGGCCGGAGTGCTCCGCCGCCACGGGGTGGCGGCGCTGTTCGCGGAGGCCTCCGCCAGCGAGCAACTCCCCCAGCACCTGCTCGCCGAGTTGCAGGGCGAGAGGCGCCTGACCGACCTCGGCCACATAGCAGAGCTACTGTACGGCGAGGCGACCCGATCGCAGCTAGGGCCGGCGGCGCTGCGGGCGTGGCTGGCCCGGCGGGCCGAGGAGGCCGGCACCGAGGGGAACGAGGAGGAGGAGCTGTGCCGGCGGCTCGACTCCGACAGGGCCGCGGTGCAGGTGCTCACGGTCCACCGGGCCAAGGGCCTCGAGTTCCCGGTTGTGTACTGCCCCTACCTGTGGGACGCCGGTCATCGGGGTACGAGCGGGAAGCCGGTGGCCTATCACGACCCGGAGGACTCCTTCCGGCGCAAGCTCGACGTCGGGGAAAGGGGGGACCCCGTCTACGACCAGCATTTCGCTCTTTCCCAAGAGGAGTCCCGCGGCGAGGACCTCCGCCAGATGTACGTGGCCCTCAGCCGGGCCAAGCACCAACTCGTGTTGTGGTGGGTGCCTGCGACCGATTCGCAGCGCTCGGCCCTCGGCCGGGTGCTCGTGTGCCAGAGGGACGCCGACGGTGCCCTGGCGGCCCCCTACTCCAGCCCACCGCGCGACCTTGCGGTCGAGGCGGCACTGGGGGGCGTGGCTGCGGGTGCCCCCGGTCTCGTGAGCATCGAGCAGATGGGCGCACGTCCTCCCGGTGCCTGGCGACCGGCCCAGAGCGCCCTCGGACCGAGGGCGCTCCAGGCGATGCCGTTCAAGCGCGACCTCGACGTCTCCTGGCGGCGTTCCTCCTACAGCAGCATCGTCTTCCAACCGCGCGCCGTCGGGGAAGAGCCGGTCGGGAGCGAACCAGAGGAGACGGGGACGAGCGACGAGCCGCCCGCGCCCGCCGCTGGCCACCGCGCCGCCGGCCACCGCGCCGCCGGCCAGGGCGAGCAGGACACCGAGGCGCGCCTGCGCGCGGTGCTCTCGCCATGGGCGCCAGTACCTGCCGGCGCAGCCGTGGGCACCTTCGTCCACAGCGTCCTCCAAGGGGTCGATTTCTCGGCACCCGACCTAGCTGGCGCACTCGAGGAGGCCGTGGCAGCCCGCATCGGCACCTACCCCGGGGACACAGCCGACGCCGCTTCGATCGTCGCGGGCTTGCAGGCCACCGTCGAGACCTCTCTCGGCCCTCTGGCCGGCGGCGCCCGGCTTCGCGACATAAGTCGCGGGGACCGCCTGGACGAGCTCTCCTTCGAACTGCCCGTCGCGGGCGGTGACGAGCCCTTCGGGAAGGTAATGACGGCCGAGCTCGGCGAGGTCTTCTCCAGGCACGTGCCACCGGGCACACCTCTCGGCCCCTACGCAGCCGCCCTCCAAGGGCCGGCGCTCGAGACAACTCTTCGCGGTTACCTCACGGGGAGCCTGGACCTGGTTTTCCGCCTCGGGGCTGCAGCGGGGGACCAAGGACCAGGGGGCGGGGCACGCTACTTCCTGGCTGACTACAAGACAAACTGGCTGGCGCCGCCGGGAGAGGCCCTCAGTGCTTGGCACTACCGGCCCTCGGCCTTGGAGCAGGAGATGCTGGAGGCGAACTACGCCCTCCAAGCCCTCCTGTACCTCGTGGCACTCCACCGCTACCTCCGGTGGCGACTGCCTGGGTACCAACCTGAGGCCCACCTCGGAGGGGTTCTCTACCTGTTCGTGCGGGGCATGGCCGGCCCGGGGACGCCCGTAACCGACAACGGCCAGCCCTGTGGGGTGTTCTCCTGGGACCCGCCGGCAGCGCTCGTACGCGAAGTCTCTGACTTGCTGGCAGCCGGGGGGGGCCGGCCATGACCCAGGCAGGCGACCTCGACGCGGACTTGGCGCTCGGGGTGGCGCCGGGGAGGCTGTTGGGCGTGTTTAA
>JAJZYO010000068.1 GCA_021798075.1 Actinomycetes bacterium | reverse complement strand
CGGGGAGCGGGCCGTGGCCGCGGGCCCAGGCGAGGCTATCGCATGTCGATCGTGTGCTCGTATTCCTTGGGAGGTTCGGGGCCGCCTCTGGGGGTGGTCGCGAGGTGCGTCAGATAGCTGATGCCCTGGTGGCTGTCCCGCCCCATGGCCGCCCTTTGGCGTTCGACGTGGGCCCAGGAGCGGACGCGCCCCGCAAGCGCAGGGGCCCGGCGGCGGCGTCGTAGAGAAGTTCGAGCAGCTCGCCACGCTCCGACATGCCGTGAGCCTAACGCCCAAGCCGTTGCCCACGAGGCCGGAGCGGCAGCCTGACAGCCACAGCTCGCAGCCACCGGAGCGTTCGCTGACCGGCGAAAGTCCTGCACGGCAATCCTCGGCCTCCCTGCCCGTTGCATACTTGGTGGCGTGACCACGCCCGCACCCCGTGGACGGCGCAGTAAGTACCGCTGGCCGGTGATGGTCGCCGCGACTTGCACTGCCGGGCTCGCGAACTGTGCAACGTCGACCACCGCGGCCCGCGCCGCCGTCGATGCCTCCCTCGGCCGCACGGAGGCAGCCGGCTCGGCGCACTTCGTGAGGGTCAACACCGTGCCCGGCGGCGCCTCCTCCACCATGGAAGGCTCGGTGAACTTTGCCCGTTCGGAACTGAGCATGGTCACTTACAGTGGCGCTGCGTCGTCGTCCGATGCAGTAGAAGACGTCCGCCAGGTCGGCAGCGACGTGTACGACAAGTTCCTCGTGCCACCGCGAAAGGACGTCGCCGAGCGTGGCGGTGTCCTCGGCTACCTGGGCCTGTCCCGCTGGTACGTGCGACAGGCCGGGCAGCCCGTCGCCGCCCAGGTGCTCCCCCTTGGTGTCTTCTCAGGAGCCCGCAAGGTTAGCGTCGTGGGCCCTGCCAGCCTCTCAGGCGTCGACACGACCGAGTACCGGGTGGCCATGCCGGCACAGAACTTGTCAGGGACCAGGCTCGGGCCCTCCGCCGTGGAGGTGTGGCTGGACCACGAAGGCCGTGTCCGGCGCAGCTTGTCCAACGAGGTGGAGACCATCAAAGGGAGAAGCGGGAAGCTGAGGTTCTCCACCCTGACGACTCTTTCCGACTTCGGGGCGCCCGTTCACGTCGAAGCCCCACCCCACCCAGTCGTCCTTCGTCCCTAGCATTTGACGTTGGCACCGGGGCGCCTGGACGGCTTTCGCCCCCGCTGACCCACGGTGGGGTAGTGGGCCAGGTCTGGAGGGGAGGGCCCGGCCAGGCAAGGCTGGCAGCGGCTCTTGCCGGCATGGAGACAAGGCCGCTCGACCAAGCCCTTGGCCGGGCTGACGGCGCCCTGTTCTGGCGTAGCGGCCGGGCCGACGTGGTGGAAGCGGCGGTAGCGGCTTTGGCCGCGGACGGCGACATCATGATCACCGAAGACGCCGCGACCTTTCCCGGCTGGTCGGGGCCACCGGTCGTCGCGTCGAACTAGTCCGGCCCTGAGGTCCGCTCTGCGGGCCCACCCGGCTCGCATGGACAGTAGACAGGCGCACAAGGTCATAAAACTGGCCCGGCGAGTGGGGAGCGGGGGAGCACCAGGGTTGTCGCGCCGCCCTCACGAACGGTCCGACTTGTGCGGCGAGCGGTTCGAAAAGGTGGAGGGGCTCGATGCTCTGGGTCCCAGCGGTCGAGAGCTAGCGCTTGACCCGCCCGACCCTCGGCCGAGTCGTTCCTGGGGCGCTCCGGCTTGAAAGTAGCGTTTGGACCGCCTTTCGACGGTCCCGCGGTGATGGCATAGCTCGCTCAGTAGGCCCAGGACGGCCAACCGAAGAGCGCACTTCGTCGCCCTCAGCCGGCAACTTGGTCTCGGAGGAGCCGGAGCCGAGGCCAGAGGCTCTCGAAGGCCTTGCTGACCTCCATCGCTTTTAGGCGCTCGACCTCTCCTTCCGCGTCCAGTCGGTGCACTAGGTCGACAATTGGGCCATCGCCGATGGCGCGAAGTGCTTCCTCGTAGGGGGGCATGAGAGCGGGGCCGATACGCGAAATGACCGTTGCGAACAGACCCAGCTCGTCGCGACGAGGGCCGATCCTTGTAGCGGGAAGACGATTGGCCTCGCGGGCCGACAGCTTGGCGAAGTCGTGGCAGCCGTCCCAGTAGTGGTCCGCGCCGGCGAAGCGCACCGTCGAGACCGGGCCCATCCTTATGGCGGCGGCGCACTGGATACATGGCTGGAGCGTGGTGGTAAGCACGAGGTCCCGGAATGTGCGGAAACGAAGCCCGGCCAGCACATTCGTCTCGGCGTGAGCAAGCGAGGAACCGAAGATCTCGCCGGCGGGGCCGTCCGCGTCGATGACGCGGTTGCGCGATGAACGCACGATCTCGCCCTCTGGCGTCGAAGCACAGGCACCCACCGGGACGTTGTTGCTCCGGAGCGCTTCCCAGGCCTGGCGGAAGGCCTCACGCCATGGCTCGTCCAACTCGGACCAGGTCTTCGTCGCGGTGCCATCGGTGCTTCCCGGTTGTGAGCCCACCTCGCTAGTCTCGGTGGGCGTTACGGCCGCGTCAAGGCCCCCGAGCTCGGTTCGGGCCTCCAACTACTGGGGCCGAGGTGGCCATGTTTCGCGGCTGACTTGCTCGCCAGACCCCGGTGGCAATGGGGTTGCGCCTGCTCACCCAACTCGGGGCCTCGTCTCGCGAGCAGTGGGCCCAGTGCGCCGGTGGCCGGGTGCCCGGAGCCTTCTGGCGACGGAGCCAGGGAACTTCAGCCCCCGGCTCGGAGTAGACAAACCGTGAGGCGGTGCGCCGTTGTTGCGTGGGCCGGCGTCGCAGTGGTTGCGGTTGCTGCCCTTGCTGGTTGCGGCAGCGCGCCGAGGCCACACGGGCGATCGCCGACCGGCTCGGCCAGCGTGCCAGGCCAGCCTCTGGACGTTCCCGCTGGCTACAGCGCCACCGCCGAGGAGGTCGCGTTCACAGGGCGGGAGAACGGCTGGTTGGTCGTAGAGCTGGTTCCGAACGCGAAGTCACCCGAGCGCACGGCCGTCTTATCAACCGACGACGGCGGTACCACCTGGTACCAGCGCTGGGAGGGCGCGGGCAGCGCCGGCCAACTCGTCGCCGCGGGCTCGGGGCGCGCCTACCTAACGGTGGACAACGCCGCTTGCTTCGGCGAGGTCGGGCACTGCGAGGCCCGTCTCTTGTCCTTGGCCTCAGCGCCGGGTGCCAGGGCGCGCCTGGTCGGGCGACGGCCTTACGCGGTGACGTCGATGGCGTGGGCCGGGCCCAAGACGGGCGTCGAGTCGGTGGCAGGAGCCCGGTGCGAGGACCTGTGGTACTCCCCACTTCCGAGCCCTCCGTCTTGTCCCTCCTTGCTGAAGTTGACGACCGACGGGGGCGCCGTCTTCCGTCCGGTGCTCCACACCCACGCCCTGGTACTGGCCGTGGCCGAGGAGCGACCCTCCCGTTGGTGGGCAGTCACCGACACCTGGCTCCGCAAGGGGCCTGCGCAGGAACACTTGTTCGTGTCGCGCCTCGACGTGCTCGCCAGCAACGGGGGACGCCACTGGCGTTGGGCCGGCACTGTGCCCCTACCGCCCGCCAGCCCGGCGGTCGGGCCGCGCACTACCGCCAACCTCGTCGTGCACGGTGCCACGCTGTTGCTCAATTACGCCGACCTGGACAGCTGCGCCATGCACGGTTGCGGCACAGCGGCAACTTGGAAGAGCACCGACGCCGGGAAGCACTGGGCGCAACTTCCGTACTCCCAGCCGGGGCAGACGGGCTGCGGGCCTACCTTGGACAACCCTGCTGCCTTTTCGCCCGCAGGCGTCCTTTACCAGGCCGCGGGTGTGCCGCTGGCCGCATGTCCCCCGCCCGGCAGTTGGTTGAGCACCTGGCACGCCGACCGTTGGGCCCATGTCGCCAGTTGGCTGGGCGGCGGCCTGGCTTCGATCAGTTGGCCTGCGAAGACGAGAGGCTACGTGGTCGTCAACGGGGCCGTGGCCCGAACTTCAGACGGCGGGCGCAGTTGGGTGCAGGTGTGGCCGGCGCTGGCTCCCACCGGCCCTCTGGCCCCGCTGTCGGGGACGGCGGCGTTGGGCGCCGGCGACGCCACTGACCCAGGCGTGGTAATGAGGACCGGCGACGGCGGGCGTCACTGGTCCATAGTCGGCCACCTGCCCGGAGACGTGACCAGCCTGGCGTTGGCTGGCAAGGGTCGCGCCGACGCGGCTGTCCTCGACGCGGCCCGAGGCACCTGGGCGCTCTACGCCACGAGCAGCGGGGGCAGGAAATGGGAGAGAGTTGGCGCGCTGCCCAACGCCACCTCGTACCACTCAGGCATCGTGGGGCTGTGGGCGCATGGCAGGGACCGTGCCCTGGTTTTGACCGCGACCGGGGCCGGGGTCTACGACCTCGCCGGCGTCGCGCCGGCGAGCCTCTGGGAGACCCGCGACGGCGGCACCCACTGGGACCGCGTGGCGGAGGTCCCGCTCGGGCAGTTCGGGTCGACCGGGCCAGCCGCTTTCGTTTGGCAGGACGGCGAGTGGCGCGGTGTCGTCTCCGACGGCACCGGCGCGGAGGCGACTTCCGACGGCGGCAGGCAATGGGCAGTTCTCCCGGGAGCGAAGGGGTTCGGCGGGGCCACCGCACTGGCCGGGCGTTTCGTCGCCACATGGGTTGGTAAGGGGAACGGGACGACGCAGGAGCTGAGCGTCAGCTTTGACAGCGGGCGGCGGTGGCGCAGCGCCACGCTCCCTTCCGGCGAGGCGGTGCTGCCCATCGGCGCCCAACGAACGCTTGCTTTCGTCAACTCCCGCGACGGCTGGTGGGACAACGGCTCCGCCGTGTTCACCACCACGGACGGCGGTGTGCACTGGAACAAGGCGGCGACCGGCACGTGAGCCGTCTCGCCCGCGAGGCGGCCACTTTGCGGGACCATGTGCACCGCAGCGCTGCGCTACGCCAAGTGCCCACCAGCTTTTGACAGCTCGGCCCGGACGGCCGCAGTGGGGCCCTGGCCGGCAAGGCTGGGTGCCTGAAGAGTGGCAAGGACCGGCCGTTGCCAGGTGACGCCGGGATATACAGCCGGAACAGCGGCGCCTCGGTCGGGTCGGTGGTGAAGAGGCAGATGGTGACAGGATCGGTGTCGAAGCGGTCGTCTTGGACGATCACCGCTGGTCGAGGCTTGCCGGTGTAGTCGGCGCCTCCGGTGACAGTCCAGATCTCGCCTCGTCTCACTCGTCGGGCCAGATCGAGACCTAGTCCACGAACGCCTGGTCGTCGTCGGCGCGTTCGCTGGCGGCAACGGCATGCGCCTGGCGGTGAGCCTCCTCGGAGAACCCTGGGGCCCGGTCGTCAGGGACCCAGATCTGGACCGGGCGCAGTCCTTGTTCCCGTAGCCGGGCTCGGTGCTGTTGAGCGCACCCGTCGTCTCGAACCGGTGTCAGACACGAGGATCACCTCCTCCACCTGTGTTACATGTAACGCGAGCGGCTCCGGCACAGAACACGTACGAACGCTCTCGACCGCCGGGCGAACCAGCGATGGAGGTGGCGCTCCAGGCGGTGGCAAACGGCCGAGGCCACCGACGGGGATACACCCGAAATTCGTCAGCCTGACAGCGCAGGATGTTTCTGTTATGGGCTCGATCAGGAGCGGGCATTGCGGCGACTGGTCGGTCTACTTCTGTTCGTCCGGCTTCTTTACCGCGGCTCTCTCGGGAGCGGCGTAGCCAACCTGGCTGCCATGAGAGAGAAGGAGCGTGTAGCCAGACTTGTCTGCGATCACCGTCACTACGGGGTCTTTAGTCGTCGCCGAAGGTGCGTTCTTGTCGATCTTTTTGCCGACCTTGGCGTCACCGAAGGCGAAGACCTGACCGGTCTTGGTCACGAGCCAGTAGCCCTTGCCGTTCGAGGTCGGTGCGAGGGCTACGACGGTGGAGAGCTTCTCCTTCACGTGGCCGTAGGCCTTGGCGTCACCGAAGGCGAAGACCTGACCGGTCTTGGTCACGAGCCAGTAGCCCTTGCCGTTCGAGGTCGGTGCGAGGGCTACGACGGTGGAACTGACCTTCTTCGGCTCGCCGTAGAAGTGGGCGTTGCCATGCACGGTAACCTTCCCGGCCGGCATGACGCCCCACCAACCCTTGGCCCCCGGCGCCATAGCGGCGGCTGTGCCGTGGGCCAGTTCGTCCGCGACGGCAAGGGGAGGGGAGGAGGGGAGCGGGATCGCCTTCTTGGGCGCAGTAGTCGGCGGCGTTGCAGGTGCCACAGGCCCCAAGTTTTCTGAGGGGGGTGCCGAGCCGGACGGTGCGGGCGCACCGCCACCTCCGCCCGAAGCCGGGGCGCTACCACCGCCGCCTATGACGGGGAACCCACCGCCACCACCGGGTGGCCCACCACCAAGAGAGGGAGCCGGAACGTTTGTCGTGGCTGTAACTGTCGGCGTTGCCGTCGGCGGGACCGTCGTTGGAGGCGGCGCAGTCGTTGCTGTCGGAGGGGTGGTGGTCGTCGAGGTCGGCGGCTGCTGGCAACCTGAAGGGTTCAGGCCACAGGCAGCATCGACGGCGCTGGCCGCGTTCACTGTCCCGTAGTTGGTACCGCCCTCGACAGTCGTCCAGCTCTCGCCGGCGGGGTAGGTGTCATTTGCAGGGATGACCGACAACCCCTTGGTCCCGACGGGCCAAGGAGCCGGCTCGGTCGTGGTGAAGGTGCCGGACGGGTCGGACGGGTCGTTCGAGGAGTACTCGAAGTTGGTCACAGTGCCGTTGCTCGCCGTCGCCGTCAAGGTGTAAGTGGGGCCGGCCACGCTCCCCGTGTAAACCCCGGCGTCAAAGGCGGTGCAAAACTGGTTGCCACAATAGAGCGGTTGGGAACCGCTAGGGTCATTTGCGGTGTAGGTCCACCAGTAGTTGCCCTGGGCAAGGGGGTTCGTCGCGCTGCCCTCGATGAGGCTCACGACCTGGGCAGGAGTGAGGTCAGGGTAAGCCTCGTACATGAGGCCTACGATGCCGGCCACGTAAGGGCTCGACGACGACGTACCGCAGAAGTCCCCGCCCGAAGTCGCTCCGCCGTTGAAGCCGTTGACATAGACCTCCATGTTGAAACACCCAGGGGCACCGACGTCCACCCAGTCTTCGCCAGTGCCGTTGTGCTGGGTCCAGTAGCTGAACTTGCCGTTGGGCTCGACGCTCGCCACCGAGAGCACCCCCTGGTCTGCTGCCGGGTAGACGGGGAAGGCGCCGCTGTAGTTCCCTGCCGCAGCCACCACCGTCACACCCTGGCTGACGGCATAGCCGACGGCGAACTGCAGCATGCCCTGACTGCCCGAACTGACGTCGTCGGCCGGCTGGCCGTCCGCCAACTGGTAGTTGAGGCCACCCTCGGGTACGGCCGAGAACGTCCCAGCGGGATCCGAGAGGCCACCCAAGCTCAAATTGATGACCTTGACCCCCGGCTGGCTCGCCGCATAGACGATGCCACCGGCCACCGTGCTGCTCGTGAAGTTTTCTGCCCCCGTGCTCGGGTCTATACCGCCCACTCGTACGGGGAGGACCTCGCACGTCGGGCACACCCCGGTCGCATAGCTGGAGCCGCCTGTGCCACCCGCGGCGACGGTTGCCACGGAAGTGCCATGGCCCATGTCGTCGTTCACGTTTGTCCACTGCAGTGTGTAAGTCGCACCGGCCGGGTAGGTCGTACCGGCCCCGAAGGTGATCGTTAAGCCCTCGTGTCCTACGGGGCTCGCTATGGCGTTGGTAGCAGTGCCGGAACCGCTCGTGTCGTTAGGGTCTGTGGACGTATATGTGAAGGGAGTTGAGGTGCTAGAACCACCAGAGACAACCGTCACGGTGTAGCCGAAACCGCGGGCGGTCGTGGTCTCACTAGCGCCACTCACGTAAAGGGCGGGCGAGCTCGCTGACCCTTCCCAGACGGGCTCTGAGATGGTCGGGTAGAAGTTCACCTGCGGCAGGAGCCGGCCTCCTAGGTCGGGGGTGGGGTTGACACCGGAGTCGACGACGGCGATGACCGGGGCCTGGACTGAGGCATCGGGCTCCCCTGTCCAGGCCTGTTGGACGTTACCTTGCCCGAGGAGCTGCTGGTCGGTCGCAGCCGGGTCCCCGGCCCCGTCCGAGTTCGCCGGCGACGAGTAGTCCGCGCTCGACGGGACTGAAGAGAAGTACGGGTCGGTGACCGCTTCCACCTGCATAGGGGCACCCGGGGTTAGCTGGGCAAATGCCACCGACCCGCCGCCGTCGGCGCCAGAGAGGCCTGCAAAACTGGTGATCGCCAAGGCCGAGGCGACGAGCAGTGCGCCAAGGGGACGACGCGAGGGAACGAGATCTGCCAAAAGCATCTTCTTATTGATCGGCAGCGTGCCATTGCTGGCGAAGCGCCACAATTCGAGGGAGAAAAGAGCGAACACAACGGCAAAACAGGTCCATCGTCTCGATCGAGATGGTGGTGCGGCCGGCCCCCCGAACGCAGTAGGTGGCGAGCGACCGCCGCTCCAGAGCCTTGCTTATGGGCGTAGTACCCCGAAGCCGAGGACGCTGCTAGGCGCCC
>JAJZYO010000067.1 GCA_021798075.1 Actinomycetes bacterium | reverse complement strand
CTCCTGGGTTGGCCGGCCCGGGTGGGCTCCTCGATGAAGTCGACCTCTGGTGGGCGGACAACGAGTGGCTGGGGGAGGACCGCTGGCATTCCCGGCCGTTCCGCGACGCACTGCCGGATCTCGGCTTGGAAGCTCACGCCGGCACCGATCCCCGAGGCATGTTCGGGCTAACGAGCGAGGGGAGTTGGCCTTGCGGCACCTACCTACCCATGGGTGCCGCAGTCAACCGCAGGACGGGCCACACGTGGCTATGGCAGGTCGAGCACAACGGGGCTTGGCACTGGCAGGTGGGGGAGAAAGCAATCGCCGGCAGGCGGGACGGCTACCTCGCTCTGCTCGGCCCGACCGACACCGAGCACCACTGGAGGCTCACCCTCGCCCCGGGCGAGAGCTTCGAGACGGTCCCGGCTGCGCTGGCCGTTTCCGCTGACGGCTTGGAAGCGGCGGTCGGCGCGCTCACCAACTACCGGCGCGCCGCGAGGCGCCCGCACGAGGACCACCGGCGCCTGCCGGTCATCTTCAACGACTACATGAACACGGTCATGGGAGACCCGACGACCGAGCGCCTCTTACCGCTGATAGACGCGGCGGCACGCGCCGGCGCTGAGTACTTCGTTATCGACGCCGGCTGGTACGCAGGTAGAGGCGAGCACTGGTGGGACACGGTTGGTGCGTGGTCGCCGTCAAAGAGCAGGTTCCCGGGCGGGATCGAGGAGGTGCTCGGGCGCGTACGAGATCGGGGGATGGTGCCCGGCCTCTGGCTGGAGCCAGAGGTGGTCGGGGTGAAGAGCCCGGTCGCCGGCGAGTTGCCGGCGGCGGCCTTTTTCCAGAGGAGCGGTGAGCGCGTGGTCGAAAACGGGCGCTACCAGCTGGACTTCTCTCACCCTGCCGCCCGGCAGCACCTCGACACGGTGGTGGACCACCTCGTGGGCGACCTCGGTGTCGGCTACCTGAAGATGGACTACAACATAAACATCGGTCCTGGCACCGACAACGTTGGGGGCAGCGCCGGCGCCGGCTTGCTGGCGCACAACCGGGCCTTCCTCGGGTGGGTGAGCGGGTTGCTCGACCGCCATCCAGGCTTGACCATAGAGAGCTGCGCCTCGGGCGCCATGCGGAAGGACTTCGCCACCCTTTCGGTGTTCCAGCTCCAGTCCACGAGCGACCAGCAGGACTTCTTGCTCTACCCGGCCATTGCGTCGGCCGTGCCGATGTCGGTTGCCCCCGAGCAGGGCGCGGTTTGGGCCTACCCTCAACCGGGCTGGACGAGCGACGCTATCGCCTTCACGATGTGCAACGCGCTTTTGGGCCGTGTCCACCTCTCGGGGCACCTGGACAGGATGTCGGCACCCGAACTGCAACTCGTCGCCGAGGCGATAGGTGTCTACAAGCAGGTAAGGAGCGATTTGGCGCGCGCCGTCCCCTTCTGGCCGCTCGGGCTCCCGCGTTGGGACGACCCTTGGTTCGCGTTGGGCATGCGCACGCCCGAAGTGACTTACGTTGTCAGCTGGCACCGTGGGCCGATCGGCCGGCAGGCGAGCCGGCAGGCCAGTGAAGCGGAGGAGCCGGCCCTCCTCGTGCAGCACTTGAAGGGCAAGCACGCCTCTGCGGAAGTGCTTTACCCAACGGCTGGTGCCGGCGTCGAGTGGCACCCACCAGCCGGCGAGCTCACGGTCAGACTGCCCCGGGTGCCGTCCGCCTGCCTGGTGGCCTTGAGGCACTCCGCACGGTCGAGCTCCTAAGTAGTTTCGTCTACCTGTCACATTCTCCCGCTGTAGTTCGTCATTACGGGTAGACCGGCGAGAGAACGTCGGCGTGACAGCAACAGGCCAGCAGCGGCCGGCCTGCGGATTACGGGAAGCGATCATGTCCCAGCTGACGGCAACTTCTCTCGGCCCCGGTACGAAAACCTCGGGGGCACTAGCGCTGCCCTACGACCCCGGTGCTGCGGCGAGCTGTAAGAAAGATCGCCCATCACCCCTCCGAGGGGCGGCGCCGGGGCTGGGTTAACAACGCTTTGGCCCCCTCCCGTTCCCGCTGGGCCGGCTTTGCATGCGCCAGTTGGCCCACGACCTCGACGGCAGGCTGCTGCTCACCTCGGCCCAGGTCAGCTCGCCAACCGCCGTCGAAGTGGTGCCCCTCGGCGGTGGCTCTGCGCCAAGCCGGTTACCCGGTCCGGGTCGAAGGCGGTGGCGCCGTCGTCGCCGCGGTGGAGACCGGGGGCCAACTGCGATCACTCCCGGGACCACATGGCTGAAGCCGAGGAGAGGCACCGATCACGCTGAGGCTTTGGCCGCAGGCACTGCGACTGCTTTCAGCCAGGGCCGGGCGAGGACCCAGGATGGCATTGGGTCGAATGTCTCGGTCGACTGGAAGACGAAGCCCGCCTGGGTTATGGCACCGGCAATGTCGCGGTCTGGGTGGCAGCCGGCGTTGAAGCATGACCATATGGGCTGGAGGGTCCGCTGCCACTTGGCGAAGCCGTCCGCGGCCCGTACGTGTTCGAGCACGGCGAGACGGCCGCCAGGGCGCAGGACACGGCGCACTTCCGAGAGGGCGGCGGGGAGGTCTCGCACGCTGCAGAGCACACAGGTGCAAACGACCGCGTCGAAGGTGGCGTCCTCGAAGCCGAGCGCCTCAGCGGCGTCGCCCCTCACCTCGACCGGGACGGGAGCGCCGGCTGCCTTGGTGGCCAAGCGTCCCCGCATCCACGGGTCGGGCTCGGCCGCCACAACCTTTCCCGCGCTTCGGAAATGGGCCAGGTTGGCCCCGGTGCCTGCGCCGACGTCGAGCACGAGCCCACCGATCCCAGCCAGCAAGGCGGAGCGGTGGGCGCCTAGCACCGCGCGCTCCAAAGGAGCGGTCACGGGGTCGTAAACCGCAGCGAAGATCCGGTGCCCTCCCCTTTGGCTGAAAAACGGAGCGCGCTGAGGCCACCGGCTCCTTCCCTTCGCGTCGGGACCAGCATCCTGGGGAAACCTTTCCACTTCTTTAAAGCTAGGCGCCTGGGCCTTGGGCGCGCCTCGGGCCGAGGGCGGACGTGGCCGGGTTGCCTGCGACCTGGTACCCGAGAGGCCCATGGCTTGCTCGAACGCGCATGCGTTGCTCCAGCCGCAGAAGCCCTTGACAGAGTCGAGGATTGGAACAATAGTGTGACTTGTGCCCAGTACGGCGAGCTCTGGGACAGCCGACCTGCTCCGCCAGCACGGCGTCCAGGTGACGGCTCAGCGCCTGGCTGTTCTGCGGGCGGTGACCACCCGGCCCCACGGCACGGCCAACGAGATCGAAGAGCTTGTACGGGCTGAGATCGGTGCCGTGTCGCGCCAGGCGGTGTACGATGCCCTCGGGACGCTGGCCGACAAGGGCCTCATCCGCCGCATCCAGCCGGCACGCTCGCCAGCCCGCTACGAGGACCGGGTAGACGACAACCACCACCACATCGTCTGTCGCACCTGCGGGTGCACGGTAGACGTCGACTGCGCGGTGGGGCACAGGCCATGCCTGCAAGCCGCCGATGACTGCGGGTTCGTTATCGACGAAGCCGAGGTCGTCTACTGGGGTTCCTGCCCCGACTGCCAGCAGCCGGTAGGCGACCGCGGGGCAGTGAGCCCGTAGGACCAACTACACGAGCAGAAAGGAGCACCATGAGCAATCAAGAGAGCGGCGGGCCGGTCACCGTGCCACAAGAGGCGACGCCGTCGGCCAAGTGCCCGGTGATGGCCCATCCCCAGGCGGCCACGGGGTCGATGGCGAACCAGCACTGGTGGCCCGAACAGCTGAACCTGAGGCCGCTTGCCAAGAACTCACCTCTTATCGACCCGATGGGCGAGGGTTTCGATTACGTAGCTGAGTTCGAGAGCCTCGACCTGCCAGCCGTGAAAGCAGACATCGTGAAGGTGCTCACCACGTCGCAAGACTGGTGGCCGGCCGACTTCGGCCATTATGGGCCGCTTATCATCCGCATGGCTTGGCACAGCGCCGGGACTTACCGCATCCACGACGGCCGGGGCGGTGCCGGCTCGGGCACTCAACGCTTCGCACCCCTGAACAGCTGGCCCGACAACGCCAACCTCGACAAGGCGCGCCGCCTGCTCTGGCCGGTCAAGCAGAAGTACGGCCGTAAGCTCTCCTGGGCCGACCTCTTGGTCCTCGCCGGGAACTGCGCGCTGGAGTCGATGGGCTTCAAGACCTTCGGCTTCGGCGGCGGGCGCGAGGACGTGTGGGAGCCCGAGGAGGACATTTTCTGGGGGCCCGAGACCACCTGGCTCGGCGACGAGCGCTACAGCGGAGACCGCCAGCTGGCCAACCCCTTCGGTGCTGTGCAGATGGGCCTCATCTATGTGAACCCCGAGGGCCCCAACGGCAACCCCGACCCAGTCGCTGCCGGCCGGGACATCCGAGAGACGTTTTACCGCATGGCCATGAACGACGAGGAGACGGTTGCCCTCATCGCCGGCGGCCACACCTTCGGCAAGACCCACGGTGCGGTCGACCCCGCGCAGTACGTCGGCCGCGAGCCCGAGGGTGCGCCCCTCGAAGAGCAAGGCCTGGGCTGGAGGAACACCTTCGGGACGGGCAAGGGCGACGACACGTGGACGAGCGGCTTGGAGGTCATCTGGACGACCAACCCGACCAAGTGGGACAACGGCTTTTTCGAGAACCTGTTCCGCTACGACTGGGAGCTGACCAAGAGCCCGGCCGGTGCGCACCAGTGGCGCCCCACCGACCGCTCCGCGGACAACACCGTCCCCGACGCCCACGACCCCTCGAAGCGGCACGCCCCGATGATGCTCACAACGGATCTCGCTCTCAGGTTCGACCCGGTCTACGAGCCGATCTCACGGCGCTTTTACGAGCACCCTGACGAGTTCGCCGACGCCTTCGCCAGGGCGTGGTTCAAGCTCACCCATCGAGACATGGGCCCGGTCTCGCGCTATCTCGGGCCGGAGGTCCCGAAGGAGCAATTGATCTGGCAGGACCCGGTCCCCGCGGTGGACCACCCTCTCGTCGACGAGCGCGACATCGCTGCGTTGAAGAGCAAGGTCATGGCGTCCGGGCTGTCAATTTCTCAGCTGGTGAGGACGGCTTGGGCCTCGGCGTCGACCTTCCGCGACAGCGACAAGCGCGGTGGGGCCAACGGTGCCCGCATCCGCCTCGCCCCGCAAAAGGACTGGGAGGCCAACGACCCGGCCGAGCTGGCCAAGGTGCTCGAATCCCTGGAGGGCGTCCAGGCAGATTTCAACCGCGCCCAGGCCGACGGGAAAAAGGTCTCCCTCGCAGACCTGATCGTCCTCGCCGGGTGCGCCGCAGTCGAGAAAGCCGCCAAAGAGGCAGGCCACGACGTCCAGGTCCCGTTCTCACCCGGCCGCACCGACGCGTCGCAGGACCAGACCGACGTCGCGAGCTTCGCTGTGCTCGAACCGACCGCTGACGGGTTCCGCAACTACTTCCGGCCCGGGGACAAGCGCCGGCCGGAGGAACTGCTGGTCGACAAGGCGAGCCTGCTGGGCTTGACCGCCCCCGAGATGACGGCGCTCGTGGGCGGGCTGCGCGTCCTCGACGCGAACGCCGCGCATTCGCCACGCGGTGTCTTCACGGAGCGGCCTGGGGTGCTGAGCAACGAGTTCTTCGTGAGCCTCCTCGACATGGGCACCGAGTGGCGCATGTCTACCACCGAGCACGTCTACGAGGGCCGAGACAGGCAAACCGGTGCGGTCAAGTGGACCGCGACGGCCGTCGATCTCACCTTTGGCTCGAACTCCCAGCTCCGGGCCATCGCCGAGGTCTACGCCTGCGAGAACGCACAAAAGAAGTTCGTGCAGGATTTCGTGGCGGCATGGGTAAAGGTGATGAACCTCGACCGCTTCGACCTGCGCCGGCACTGACAACCCGCCTGTCGGTGGGGCGGTGGCCGGCGGGCCACCGCCCCGGCCGCTGCCGCGCACGTGGCGCAGGCCAGTAGCGGTCGCGGTCGTTTGTCGCCGGCCGGGCCTGGCGCCATCCGTCTGGCCCCGCGTGACGACAGCCACGTGCCAGATGACCGGGGGCTCACCGCAGTGAAGACAGCGTGGTGAGCGGGAGCGTCGTCGACCTCGACACGGTGAAGCTGTAGTGGACCACGCTGAACAGGACGCCCAGCTTGGTTGTCTTCGGCTTGGACAGCGTCAGCTTGGCAGGGTACTTGATGAACTTTCCCTCCGCACACGTCGGCACGCAGTTGTTCTGCACAAAGATGGCGGTGGCGGTGGCCGAGGTCTTGGTCCAGCTCGTCCAGTGGACCGAGTTGAAGTAAGTGTTCGCGTCCGCGCAGGCGAGCACGTAATTGCTCGGCTTGATTGCTTTCTTGCCGGCACACGTGAGCACCGAAGGCACGGGCGTACTACTAGAAGACGCCAACGACGCCGGTACCTCGGCAAAAGTAAAAACGCTGAGGGCGAGCACAAATACTGGTGCAGGTGCCAAGAACTTCTTCATCTGCGTTACTCCTTTCGTGTCAGGTATTCATAGCCCCCAGCCACTTGGCACGCGCGTGCCAATGCTCAGGCGAGCATCGCCCTAATGCCGCCGTCGTCATCGGTGAACACGATGTCGACGGTCCATACCGGCTTTTCAGACATGGGGACCTCTTTGTCACGGCATGGCTTCACCCTGCCAGAGAGCGCGGAGCTCGGCCGGCAGCACCAAGCCGATGTTCTTCGCGTCCACGGGCACGAGGTCACGCAGGGCCCCGACCACAGCGGCGGTCACGTGCTCTGCGTTCCCTGCCTGTAAGCCCGTCGTGGTCCCGGAGACCTGAGCCACCAGTTGGTGCACATGGCGCACGCGTACCGGCCGGCGGGAGCGGCGCGGAGGCTCGAGCAGGGCGCGCACGTCGGCGGGAAGGTGGGCATTCATCTTGTGCCGTTCCTTGGCAGGCAGCCGGTCGGAAAAGCTAGCCAGGACGGCTCGGACGACGGTGCGGGCTTGTTCCCGCGGCACCCCTGCCCCGACGGCTGCATCTGTGAGGCGGCGGAGAGCTTCGGAGGGGGCTTGCACCGCCCGGCCGGCCGAAGGCCTGGCCTCGCCCCGGTCGAAGCCCACGTGGAGGTATGACTCCACGCCGACCACCCCGGGCACTCGCCTCACCGCCCGTTCGACCCGGCGGGCCTCGGCTCTTCTGCCGACCTCGCCGTGGAGCCTGGCTACGTGGTCGTCGACCCACACATGGACATGGGGCAGGTCGAGGCGCTTTTCCAGGCCCCCGATCTCGGAGCGGATGCGGTCAGCCAGGACGGTGTCGACCACCTGCAGGTCAGGGTGCCGCCCGGCGAGCCGGTACTGCAACCCACGCAGCCGCCCGCCCAGGTAGCGCAGCTGCCTGCTGGCCAGGTCGACCTGGTGGCACGCCGCCTTGTTCGCCCGGGTGCCGGGGCGGAGCACTAACACGCCACCCGCCAGAGCCAACCCGCCTACGCCGATCGCGGCTTTGGACTGAACGCGCATACGATCACCTCCAGAGCATCGTCACACTTTTGACCAACCCCGAAAGCCACTTGGCAAATCACGGCCACAACGATTTTTTATCCACTTTGGCCCGCTGGCATCAGGGCCCAAAGTCCTGATGCGCGGCTGGTTGACCTCGTTCGCCCGGGACGAGGGAAGAGCCGGTCAGCGCTCGGCCGGCGACCCTGGTGCCTCGAGGTGACGGAGGAACCATCTGAGGGCTAGCCGAGTTACCTCCCTGAGCGCCCCCGGTTCTTCGAAGAGGTGGGTGGCACCTGGTACGACGGCCAATTCGCTGGGGCAGCGGAGGTGTGCTTGCGTTTGCCGGTTGAGCTCGAGCACCACGTCGTCGTTGCCGCCCACGATGAGCAGCGTCGGGGCTCGCACCTCTGCGAGGCGGGGGCCGGCCAGGTCGGGACGGCCGCCTCGGGAGACGATGGCGGCAACGCCCGACGCCGGTTGGGCCGCTGCCCACAGGGCCGCGGCCGCGCCGGTGCTGGCACCGAAGTACCCGACAGGCTTGCCTTTTGACTCCGGCTGCGCCTCGACCCAGCCGGTGGCATGTTCGAGCCTGGCCGCCAGCAACTCGATGTCGAAGACCTGTGAGCGGTCAACCTCCTCGTCGGAGGTAAGAAGGTCGACGAGCAAGGTGCCAAGCCCCGCCGTGTTCAAAACGGCGGCCACGGACCGGTTCCGGGGGCTGTGGCGGCTACTCCCGCTGCCGTGCGCGAAGACCACCAGACCCGAGCAGGCGACGGGCACCCTGAAGTTCCCGATGAGGCGGGCCGTGCCAGCAGGCACCTCGACCTCCTCGTCGCGGATCAGCGGGTCGGCCACTTGGCCTGCTTGTGCCTCCCGCTCGGCAGCTTGGCGGAGCAATGACACCACCTCTTCGTCCGTGGTCTGCGAGAAGTCCTGGTAGAACTGGCCCACGGCGAAAAACGACCGGGGAGCCTCCAGGCACACCACCTCGTCGGCTACCTCGGCTAGCTCTGCCAGCGAGCTTGGTGCAGCTACCGGCACACCGACGCCGACGCGAGTTGCGCCTTTTGCCCGGGCTACCTGGCATGCCGCTCTTGCGGTGGCGCCAGTGGCGATGCCGTCATCGACAAGCACAGCT
>JAJZYO010000066.1 GCA_021798075.1 Actinomycetes bacterium | reverse complement strand
ACTGGCAGCACGACTTCGGTACGGTCGGCATGGGCGAGCAAGCTGGCGCGCTCCAGAGCGGTCGACATCACGTCACGGGTGCTCGTGAGCGCAAGGAGCTCTCGCGTCAAGTTGTAGAGGTTGGCCACGTCCGAGTACCGCTCGTGCGTGGCGCGTGTTTCCTGGAAGGCCCGGTTGGCGCCGGCCACGACGAGGGAGAACAGAAGCGCCGTCCAGGGGTTGACCCATATGAGCAGGACCGCCATCATGGCCCCCACGTAGCAGGCGGCCAGCGAGCCCAAGCTGTAGACGACGAGCGCTCGGACCGGGGGTACCCACCAGTGGAGCTCGTGGACCGACGCCGCCGCCAGCGCCAGCACCGTGTCCGCGGCCAGGACCATGAGCAACGCGAGGCCGGCTGCCGCCCAACCCTGCGGAGTTCCCGGTGCCGCTCCCGCCAGCAGGTGGTCGTAGACGATGATCCCGGCCCCGAGCGCGAGCGTGTAAGCGCCTCCCGAGACGACGGCCTTGCTGGCCTTCCGGCCCACATAGGCGCTCGCGGCGAGCGACCCGCAAAGAACGGCCGACAGTGCCAGCAGGGGCGACAGGTACACGACACCGACGAGGGCCGGCAGTTCGGTGAGGCCGAGGGACAGGTTGACACGACGGCTGTGGAGCTTGACCGGGTTGGAGTCGCCGGCGAAGGCGCCGAGCGCGATAAGGGGCCACAGCTCCCAATAGTCGGGGCCGGCGGGGCGCAACGCCGCCAGGTGGCTCAGGTAGAGCCAGGCGGTGGCGGCGAACAAGCCCGCGGCCACCAGGCCGGCGCGCACCGACGCTGCTGTGGTTAGCTTGTGCCTGGACGCTTCCTTGCTCAAGGGGTTGCCTCTCGGGAGCTCTTCGGACCAACTCAAATGGTCGGCCTGTAGGCAGGAGCCCTGTAGAAGGCCTGGTCATGGCTGGCCTCAGGGGTGAGAACGACCCGCAAAAGCGGAAAAAAACGACGGGCCTGGCCCGGGAGCGGAGGTGCTAGGTTCGGCCCGTGCACACGACCTACCTGGCCACTATTTCCAAGCACGACATCGCCGGCATAGTCCTCGCCGTCGCGGCTGTCGTCCTCATCTTGTGGGGAGGCATACGGTTGGCGGCGAAGGCGGCCGAAGCTTCGCTCCTCCTGCTCGGGGCGGTGGTGGCGGCGGTGGTCTCGGTGCTCATGTTCACCAGGGCCATCTGAGCCCCGCGGCCGCCTCGGGCTAGGGTCTAAGCCCGATGGCCTACAAAGTCTCCAACGTCCATGCCCTGGAAATCCTCGACTCCCGCGGGAGGCCGACCCTCGAGGTCACGCTCCAGTTAGACGGCGGCGCCACAGGAGTAGCCGGCGTGCCCTCAGGTGCTTCCACGGGTAGCCGCGAAGCAGTCGAGCTGCGCGACGGCGACTCGAAGCGCTGGAAGGGCGCCGGCGTCACCAAGGCCGTCGCCAACGTGAACGGCGAGATCAACAAATTGGTCGTAGGACGCTCGTGGAAAAGCCTCGAAGAGCTGGACCGCGCCGTCATCGAGCTCGACGCCACGCCCAACAAGAGCCGCCTGGGGGCCAACGCCACCGTAGGGGTGTCGATGGCCGCGGCCCGCGCTATGGCCGTGGAGGACGGCCAGCCGCTTTACCGTTGGCTGGCCACCGACGAGAGCTTGATGCGGCTCCCGGTCCCCCATTTCAACGTCGTCAACGGCGGCGCCCACGCCCAGAACGAGCTCGAGTTCCAAGAGTTCATGCTCGCCCCCCTCGGCGCCCCGAACATCGCCGAGGCGGTGAGGGCGGGGGCGGAGATCTACCAGGCCCTCCGGGGCATCCTGCACGCCAAGGGCCACTCCACGGGCCTCGGTGACGAAGGGGGTTTCGCACCCGCGCTCGCCACCCCCGAAGACGTCCTCGACCTGCTCGTGGAAGCGATCGAGGCAGCGGGGTACACGCCGGGGCGCGAGGGGGTGGCGCTGGCGCTCGACCCGGCGGCCTCGGAGATGCGCGAACCGGACGGCACCTACCGCTATTCGACCGGCACCCAGCTGAGCACCGACCAGATGATCGACCGCTACGAGGAGCTGACCAGCCGTTACCCGATCTGGTCGGTCGAAGATGGCCTCGGGGAGGACGACTGGGAGGGATGGGAAAGGCTGACCGCTCGCCTAGGCAGCCGGGTACAGCTGGTGGGCGACGACATCTTCGTCACCAACCCCTCCATAATCCGTGAGGCGATCGCCCGCAAGGTCGCCAACTCGGCGCTCATCAAGGTCAACCAGATCGGCACGGTCACCGAGACCCTGGAGGCGATCTCGGTGTGCCGGGGGGCGGGCTACACCCAGTTCATCTCGCACCGCTCCGGCGAGACACCCGACACCTTCATAGCCGACCTGGCCGTCGCCAGCGGCGCCGGCCAACTGAAGACCGGCGCCCCCGCTCGCGGGGAGCGTGTGGCCAAGTACAACCGCCTCATAGGCATCGCAGCCGAGAACCCCGCCCTGGCCTACGGGATGCCCGGCCGGCGCTAACCGCCGCGCTGGTCCCGCGACGGCCTGGTCCCGCGCCGGCCTGGTCCCGCGGCGGGAGGCCCTGCGGCTGGCGGCGTGGCGGTCAGCCGGCGGAGCGGAGGCGCTGGCTGGCGCCGACGAGCGGCTTGGCGGCCTCCAGGAGCCAGTCCAGGCTGCGCTTCAACTGGTCCGGCGAACTGTCCAAGGCCAGGTCCCCCTCGATGTCGGAGATGGCGCAGGCGAGCACGAACAGGAGGTCGTCGAGCCCCTCCACGGCCTTACGGGCCACTATCAGGTCCGACTCGGCGAGGCCGAGCTCGCGCGCACGTTTCCGGGCCTCGAAATCCCGCTGGCGGCAGCTGCGCCGGCAGTAACGGCGGGGGCGGCCAGCCCCGGTGGCAGGAGGAAGGTGTGCGCCGCACCAGGCGCACACGGCCTCACGATCCCTCACCGCGCTGAAACTAGCCGAGCTGAAACCAACCGGGCCGGCTCGCCGATAAGTGAATTTGCCCAGGCGCGCCGAAGTTGTAGCTTGGTGCGGTGGCACGCCGCTTGGAGATCGAGCTGACGAGCGCGCGGCCGGACGGCACCTGGACTTGGCGTGCCGCCGGCGCCTTGGAGCCGCGTGGGTCGCTTGACGCCTCGCTCCTCTACGAAGGTGCCAAGGCGGGCGACGTGGTCAGGGCCGAGACGGAGTTCGGGATCGAGGGCATCACGGTGATCGGTGTGGAGCCTCCCCGGGCACCCGCGACCGAGGACCAAAGCCGCATAGAGATACTGGCGCGCCCTGCCGCACCCGGCGTCACGACACAGCTGGCGGGCCGGGGCCGGCCCCTCGGAGAAGAACGGCGCCGGGAAGACCGTGGTGGGCGGGAGCGGGCGGCACGCACCCGGCCGGGCGGCCGGCCGCCGGGCACACCACTTCCAGGCGCCACACCACTTCCAGGCGCACGGCGTGCTGGGGAGCGGGTGCCCGGGAGCGAGGCAGGACGGCGCAGCCGGGCAGAGCATGCGCCCGAGGAGGCCTCTCACCAGGACCAAGTAGCTGAGGCGACCCGGGAGGGCCGCAGCCGAGGTCCCGAAGCTCAAGCCAGGCGGGGCAGGGCCAAAGAAGTTGAGACTGCTGCTAGGGCGCACCCGGGACGGCGGGCGGAGGGCAAGCAGGAAGGTGCAGGGGCGCGCCGTGAAGCCGGTGGCCCGCAGCACCAGCGCCGGCTCAGCCCGGCCAACACCCACCGCAATGCCATGCTGGAGAGCCTCCCCCCGGAGCAGAGGCCCATCGCTCAGCAGCTCCTTCGAGGGGGGATACCCGCAGTACGGACCGCCCTTTTCTTCGAGCGAGAGCGGGCGAGGGAGGAAGGGCGGCCCGAGCCGAGCACCGAGGGCGTCATTGCTATCGCAGAGTCGCTCGTGAGGAAGGTAAAGGCGGCGGAGTGGCGCGACCGTGCCGAGGCCGCAGTGGCGACAGGTGACGCCCTCGCGACAAGGGACCTTCGGGCCCTCGTCAATGGCTCCGATGTGGCCCGCGACGAGGCTTCGAGGGAACTGGTCGTCGCTTTGCGTGAGATGCTCGAACACCGGGTCGAGGCCAACCGCCAGGCCTGGGCGGAAGAGGTGGCCCGCCACCTCGACGCCGGACAAGTGATCAGGGCGCTGAAGCTCTCCTCCCGGCCCCCTGACCCCGGGGCCCGGTTCTCGGCGGAGCTCGCCGTACGCCTTCGCGACGCCGCCAGCGAGGCGCTTTCGCCGGCGCTCACCCCCGAGCGGTGGCTAGCCCTGCTCGCCGTGGTGAGCGAAAGCCCCGTCCGCCGGACGGTCAAGCCCCAGGGCCTGCCCCCCTCTCCCCCACCCGAGCTCCTCGAGGCTGCGCGTCAGCAGTGTGGCCGTATCCCTGCGCTCGCGCCGCTGCTCGGGATCAGCGTTCCCCCGCCGCCCGGGCCACTCCGGCCCAGCGTCCCCACCAGGGCGCGAGGCCGGCGCCCTTCGCGCCCTTCCAGGCCGGTGCCCTCGCGGGCAAGCAAAAGTCCCTCGCCCACTGGAGCTCCGCCGGAGGCAACCCCGCCCGCTGAGGCGGCGCCCATAACCTCCACGCCCGCTGACGGGGCGACCCCAGCCGCTGAAGCGGTGCCGGCGGCCCCGCCCGCTGAAGCGGTGCCGGCGGCCCCAGCTGCTGAGGCGACACCCCCGGTTGCCGACCCCGAACCGCCTGCCCTCGCCCCCGGCCCGTCCGAAGCTCTCTCACCGCTCGACGGCTCCACGGAAGAGAAAAATGGCGCCGCCCTCAACGAGGCCGGCGCGGCCCAGCCGTCCTGAGCCTCCTGTCCCGTTCCTAGGCCGTTCCTAGGCCGGGCAGACACCTCCTCCTCTGGCCAAGTGGCGCTACCGGAGCGGGCGGTGCATGACGAGCAGGCGCGCTGTGAAGCCTTCGCCTTCGAAGAAGCTCTTCACTGCACGGCTCCCGGGCAGCGCCTTGGCGTCTACCCCCGTACAGCCACGGGCTTGGCACCACTCCAGCAGCGACGCGGCGACCGCGCTCCCGACGCCGGTGCGGCGCGCCTCGGGCTTGACGTAGAGCTCTTCGATGCAACCGAGGAGCTCGTCGCCTGCCATCTCGTAGGTCCGGCAGGTCCCATAGCCGGCTGGCCCGCCGGTGAGAGGTGCGATGAAGCCGGCGACTACGTGCTGGGCCGGGTCCGAGAGCTGCGCGCTGAACGAGCCGGCGACATCTGTCGGCCGGGCCCCCAGGCCCAAGAGCACGCGGCCACCGCGGGCCGTCACCAGTTCCGCGTACGCGGCCGAGTACAGTTCCGCCAACTGGGGGATATCGCTTACGGCCGCGACACGCACACTGACGTTGGTTCCCGAAAGGCCCGCCGGCACCTCCCCTGTCGGGCCGGGCTCCCCGTCCCGCCCGGGCTGGGGTGCCGGGGGTGCGGTCAAGCGAGGAGCTGCTCGGCGCGCGCCAGTATCGTGCGCCGGCCACGCGTTGCTGCCTCGTAGCGGCGCACGGCCTCGACCTCCTCACGGGACAGGCCCGCTAAACGCTGCACCACCTGGGGGGCCGAGAGGGAGTCGTAACTGGGGATCGCCAAGTCGCCACTGTGTGGCGCTCCTCCGCGCCTGGCCGTCCCCGCGCCACCTTCGGCGGGGCGAGAACCAGGGGCCCGCTCGACGTGGATGGAGCTCCGCTCCGTGGTCGCGCCGGGGCGGCCGCCGCCGGCATCTCGGCCTCTCGCTCCGTAGCTCCTTCGGGCCCACGGCACGGCTCCGCCCAGGCGTCCACCTGCCCCGGCCAGAAGGTTGCCAGGAACCTCGCCGGCCAGGTTGGTGATTTGCCGGTAGCCCCGCTGCACGGCGAACTGGCCCACCGTCCGGGCCAACCCGATGCGGGGCACGAGCCGGTCCCGGCCCTTCCTCGCGAGCTCCGGGATGGCCTCCGCGGCCGTGATGAGCAACCCCAAGGGCGCGAAAACCGTTACGTCAACCAAGAGCTCGGTACCCGACCTGCGCTGCGCCACGTGCCCAACCTACTGCGGGAGAAAGGCTTATACGCAGTCCCGGCACAGCTGGCGCTCGCGGTCTGCCAGCTGGCTCTGGTTCTTCACGAGGAAGCAAGACTGGCAGACGAACTCTCCGGGCTGTTTCGGTAGGACCCGCGTCGCGGTTTCACCCCGCTCGTCGCCCTCGGGCTCTTCTTCCTCGTCTTCGTCCTCGTCCTCGTCTTCGTCGTCGGAGACGACGAGGCGCGACTTCAAGATGACATCCAGGCTCGCCTCGACGTCGTCGTTGTCCTCCTCGTCCTCTTCTTCGAAGTCCTCGTCCTCTTCGGTGGCCGGGGCGCTGCTGGCCTCGTCATCGACCTCTTCGACCTCAGCCTCGTCGGTGTCCTCCAAGTCCTCGTCGTCCTCGAGGTCATCGTCGGACAGGTCGTCGGGCTCTAGCTCGAGGTCGTCCTCGTCCAGGTCATCGGGCAACGACGGCCCCTCGCCGAGCATCGGGTCGTCGAAGTCGTCGTCGTCATCGTTTGGCATGTGTTTGGTTCCTTCGGCAAGCATTTCAAGCACACAGGATGGCACGCGCCGCGCCGTAGCGGCGCGGCATGCTAAACGACGCGCCCGGTATCCCACCAATCGCTTGGTGGCCGGGCCCGGAGAGCCTTTGGAACCGCCAACGCACTGAAGCGGGGCTGGGCCAACCGCAGTGCAGAAGTCGTTGTCTACTCGGCTCCCCGGGCACCTGGCCCGGCGCTGGGGCTCGGAAGATTGGCGGCCCGCAGCGACTGTCGGGGACCATACTGGCCCACTCGCGGGCCGCTGGCAAGCGCCGGAGCAGGTCCCGGAGCAGCACTTTTAGGCAACGGCCCTGGTCCCCGAGCCGGGAAAAAGTTCTGGGCCCCGGCTTGCCCGTGGCCGAGGGCACGGGCAACGTTCGTAGATTGCGTGCGGCGAGCGCCGGCTAAGAGCGGCTCGCGGCGCCGGCAGGCCCGCCGGCCCGCCGGCCCGGTCAGCGGCGCCGGCGTACCTCCGCCCGCAGTTCCGCTTCGAGGCGGCCGAGGTCGTGGTCAGCCGGGCCTGAGTGGTCGACGAAGCTCATCATGGTGGCGAGCGCCCTGTGCCCGGCCTGTTCGGCGATCAGCCGGTGCATCTGTTGGCAGACCTCGCGGTACTCGGCGTGACCCTGGGGTGTGGTCCGCAACTCGATCATGTGCATGGCTTCGCGGGCGTTCATCTGGACCACGTAGCGCACTCTGTGCGCCAGGGTCACCGCGTACGCGGCCAGGTCTGGCCCGAGCCGCCGGTCAAGTGCCTCGTAGAGGCTCGCCGAACGCTCCATCGCTTCCTCGTAGGCGTCCCTCCCCCCCGCCTCGGCCACGGCTGCCGGCATCGAATAGCCGAGATAGGGCGTGAGGCGCTGCCACTCGATAGTGAGCATGCGGTGCCGTTGGAGGTCCCGGAACGCCCCGTAGTCCGACACGACCTCGAAGCGGTAGCTGCAGCGCTCGAGGGCGCGTCCAGGCCGGTGCCGGCGGTTGCCGCGCTCGCCCGCGTAGGCCGCCATCACCTCGAGGCGTTGCTCGGCTGGCATCGCCGCTACCCGGGCAGCAATGTCTTGCTCGGGAAGGTCCGAGAAGCGGTACAACATGGCCGTCACCACTTTGGCTTCAGCGTCTCGGTCGTAGTCGAGGAGGCGGACCAGAGGCCGGGCGGCCCCGACGGTCTCGCCCGCCTCCTCGTTGCCGCCGGCGCCGTGGGCTGGAGCGGCACCGAGGAGGCGCGGCGTGAGCTCGGCCATGGCGGCTTCGTTGCGCTGCAAGTAATCGGACCATGCCCCGCCCCGGTCGGGGACGTCGACCCGCCTCACCCAGGACGGGATGACCTTTCGCAACTCGGTGAGCATCAGGTCCGCGTAGAGGCGCGCCTCGGGCAAGGGATGGGCCCTCATGCGCAGCAGGAGGGCCTCGTAGCCCTGGCCGGACCCATAGATGCCGACGTTGGAGGCCGAAGCTGCGGGGAGCAGCCCGCGAAGGGCATCGAAAGCCTTCGCCCGGAGCGCTCTCCGGTAGGCGAGGTCGCCGGCCTCCCCCTTCGTCTCGGCCCCCCCGGCGGGGCCGGGTAACTGGCGCCCGTACCATTCGTAGAGGACAGGCCTCAACTGGGCGTAGGTGTCGAAGATGCGGTCCATGTCCCCGACGTACCTGGCGCCGAGCGACGACGCGAGGATCTCGGGGCTCCGGTAGTAGCGGTAGTGCCCGCTCGGGAGGCGGCTGTCGTAGGCGACGTACCGGGTCGACTTTTCCATGTAAGACATGAGCCGTCCGTGCTCGAGGACCTTCGTGAGCAGGTTGGAGGCCTGCTCGCAGGCGAGGTGGACGCCGCCCAGCTGGGCCACCGAGTCGTCTCCGTACTCGTAGAACACCCTCTCGTACAGCTCCTCGGCCCGCGCTAGGCCGACCGTGGCGTCGATGCTGTGGTCCCCGCTCACGTCGAGGTCGCGGACGAACTCGTCAAGGAACAGCCGGCGCAGGCTCTTGCCGGAGCGCGAGTAGCGGGCGAAAAGCGCCCCCTTCACCACTTCCGGCAGGTTGACCAGGGCGAAGACCGGGCCGTCGAGGTTGGTGAAGTAGCGCCGGAGG
>JAJZYO010000065.1:5011-8761 GCA_021798075.1 Actinomycetes bacterium | reverse complement strand
GGCCGCCATCCGCGCCCGAGTCATGGTCCACCAGCCGGGCCCGATGGACGATCAGGCGCCGGCCCCGCCAAGTGGTCCATGCCCTGCCAACCCTCACGGCGCGGAGGCAAACCTCCGCCGGCAGCTCAAAGTCCAGCCGGAGCTCCGAAGGATCGACCTTGTTGGCATAACTAGGCTCGCCAACTTGGGCCACGGGCTCTGGAAAACCTTGGCTGAGGGCGCCAAGCAGCATCTCGGTCCCCAGGTCACCGAGGCGACCACGCAGCTCCGTCACGGTTTCCTCGGGCCCTATGCTTACGGCCCGACAGGCAAAAATAGGGCCGGTGTCCAAGCCCTCTTCCAGCTTCATCAAGCAAACACCGGTCTCTTTGTCGCCGGCCAGCACAGCCCTCTCCACCGGTGCCGCACCCCGCCAGCGCGGCAGGAGGGAGAAGTGGACATTGACCATCGGCACCTTCTCGAGCACGTCCGGCTTGATGATGCGCCCGTAGGCAACGACCACCCCAAGCTCGGCGCCCGAACCCACCACCGCGGCCGCATCGTAGGAGACGGGAAGGCCGAGCTCGGCCGCCACGACCTTCACTGGGCTCGGCCCAAGCTCCCCTCCTCGGCCCCGGCGTGCGTCCCGCCTGGTCACCACCACGCGAACATCGTGGCCCGCGCCAACTATCGACCGAAGTGTCGCGGCCGCGACCGTAGGGGTGCCTAGGAAGGCGAGGTGCAATTGCCCAAAAGGTGCTGGCGAACTAATGACAAGCTGACTCCAAAGGATCCGTGGCTAGGCCCTGGGCTCCCGGCCGGCAGGTGCCACCTCGCGGGCCGAGTGGCCCTCAGCGCGCCGGCGCAGCTCACGCATGGCCTGCTTGCGCTGCTCCGCGTCCAGGCGCTCGAGCAACAGGTGGCCGTCCAGGTGGTCGACCTCGTGCTGGTAAAGCTTTGCCTCCATGTCCTCTCCCTCGTAGGAGACCTCCCGGCCGTCGATGTCGTAACCCCTGACACGGACGCGCTTGGCGCGGGTGATGTGGAACCAAAGGCCGGGCACCGACAGGCACCCTTCCTCGTGCTCCCATTCGCCCTCGGCCTCTTCGAGGACCGGGTTGATGACAGTCCGCGGTCCGCTGTTGCCGATTTCGTAGACGAATATCCGCTTGGACACCCCAATCTGCGGTGCAGCCAGGCCCACCCCATTCGCCTCCCTCATCACGGCGTGCATCTCGTCGACCAAGCGCGCGACGCGCTCGTCGATATCGGTCACCTCCTCGGCACGCCGCCTGAGCACGGGGTCACCAAAGGTCCGGATCCTGTAGGGGGCCACGCGCAACATCATACGGGGCAAGGGTCCCGCGAGGCCCGCTTGAGCACTACGCTCCGGTCCTGGGTCCTACGCGGCAGCGGCCGGCTGGACTACGAAACTCCCTTCCATGCCTTCTTGGGCATGGCCGGGGACGGGACAGAAGTAGCTGTAGGTGCCCGCCGACGACGCTGTGAAGCTGAGCATCCCGGCGTGCATCCCGGCAGAGGTCTTCTCACCCAGGAACCAAAGGGCAGCCCCGGGGAAGGCCGGCCGCGCAGTCATCATCGGCATCCAAGAACTGCCGGCACCCCGGGCCGACAGGACTAAGCCGTGGGCCATGTCGTCGTCGGCGTTCACCAGCTCGATAGAAACATGCGCTCCTTCCGCCACGACGACCGTCGGGTCCGTCAACCGGGCGATCTTGAAGTTCTCGGCCGGCATCGACGGGCTCGCCAGCACGGCGAAAGAGACGTCCTGGCCCGAGAAGGTTACGGTGTTGGTGGAGCGGTCCACAGTTGCGCCCGAGGGTACCTCCGCGCCCAACTGGGCCGCTTGGGCGGGGCTCACGCGAGGTCCGGGGGCGCCGGCGAAGAGCCTGCCCATGACCTTGCCCATGTTGTCGCTGCCTTGCGTGAACGAACCAGGAAGAGAACCGCCCATCATCCAGCCCGGCGCGCCACTGCCGCCCATCATCCAGGAGTAGCCGCTGGCGCCCATCATCCAGGAGTAGCCGCCCCCCATCATCCCCCCGTACCCTGCGCTCTGCTGGGGGGCGTACCGCTTGGCGACGGCGAGGTAATAGGCATAACTGGCCTTGGCGCTCGCCGGTGTCAACGTCTGGGCGGGGGCGCCCGGGCCGCCCGAGAGGCCGATGCCGAGGCCAGCCCCGAGGCCGCCGGCAGCCAATACGAGAGCTGTAGCGAGGACCGTCAGTTGCTTGCGGTTCATGGTGAATGTCCCCTTTCTTTGTTCAGGTTCAGGCGGGCCGTTCCCTGGCGAGCGCCACGGCAGAGCCGGCCGGCGCGGCCTGCGGCTTGCTTTGCACAGTTCCCACCTTGCCGCTCCCCTGCAGGTGGGGGGCAGGGCCATCGGGCCCTTGGGGCCGTGACCTATGGCCCTACCCCCTAGGGGTACCCTGACGCCATCCTGAACCTGAAGCGCCCGGGTTTCACTGGGCGCACATGGAGGTGGTCAGACATGATGTTCTGGTACGGGAGCGGCTGGGGCTGGTGGCAGGGCGTGCTCAGCGTCGTGTTCATGCTCGCTTTTTGGGGCCTGGTCGCCTGGGGGATCTACGCCCTCGCGAGGAGCTCCCGAGGGCCAGGTACGCGGGCCAGCACCTATGACGCCCTCATGATTTTGGACGAGCGCCTAGCACGGGGAGAGATCGACCAGGAGCAGTACCGGGCCGCACGCGAGCTGATCAGGACAGGTGGCGGGGCCGGCCCGACGGCACCGACGGGAGGCGCGTGGTGACGCCGGCCAGCCTGCCCGAGACCGGGCTTGGCGAGAGCGCTTGCGCTCGCGAAGCCCCGCCGGCAACGGGGAGCCCCGGGCGGGCCCTGCACCCTGTCAGGGGCTACACCTCGGACAAAGGCGACTACTTGAGCCGGCTCAAAAAGATCGAGGGCCAGGTACGCGGCCTGCAACGGATGATCGAGGCCGACAAGTGGTGCCCAGACATCGTGACCCAGGTCGCCTCGGCCACCCGCGCCCTCCAGGAGGTGGCGGTCGTGCTCCTGTCCGAGCACCTCCGCCACTGCGTGCTCGGGGCCGCCCGCTCCGAAGATGGTAAGCCGGAGGTGCTCCTGGACGAGGTCGCGGGCACGATCCGCCAGGTGGTCCGGCTCTAGGGCCTGCTCAGGCTGGATCCCGTGGACGACGTCGAGCTCAACAAGAGGGCCGTGGTGGTAGACGACGACCCCTCGGTCCAGGCGGTCGTGCGCGCCTACCTCGAGCGCGACGGCTTCTTGGTCTACGTGGCGGCCAACGGGGCCGAGGGCCTCGCCACCGCCGAGCGGGTAAAGCCGGCACTGATAGTGCTCGACCTGATGCTCCCGGACCGCCCCGGCGAGGACGTCGCCCGCGAGATCAGGGCCCGTTCGGACGTGCCGATCATCATGCTCACGGCCAAGGCAGCCGAGGACGACCGGGTCGGTGGGCTTGGCCTTGGCGCTGACGACTACTTGACAAAGCCATTCAGCCCCCGCGAGCTGGCCGCCCGTGCCCGGGCCGTGCTCCGCCGCGCTCGGAGCAGCGACGTCCCCCTGGTCGAGGTGCTCCGCTTCGACGACGGGGCACTGGAGGTCGACACGGTCAGCCACGAGGTGCGCGTCAAAGGCCGACCGGTCGAGCTCACCCGGGCGGAGTACCGCCTGCTCACCACCCTCGCGCGCTACCCGGGGAGGGTGTACACCCGGGCCGAGCTCGTCCACCACATAGCGGGCTACGACTAC
>JAJZYO010000065.1:0-5001 GCA_021798075.1 Actinomycetes bacterium | reverse complement strand
GATCGAGCCCGACCCCCGCCACCCACGCTACATAGAGACCGTCTTCGGCACCGGCTACCGACTGGCGCGATCGCTGGCCGCGACTTCCCCTTCAAAGAGATGAGCACGAGGCAGCTGGGCCTAAGGGCGCGGCTGGCCGTTGCCCTGGTCGCCGTGGCCGTGGCGGCCGTGGGGCTCGCCGCCTTCATCGGCAACATGGGCCTCAGCTCACGCCTGGAGCAAGCCGCACGGGCGCGGCTCTCGACCGAAGCGCAGCACGTAGCCGGCGTCGCCGCCGCCGTGTACGAGGGCGCGGGGGCCTGGACGGGAGACGCCCGCACCGAGCTCACGCACCTCGCCGCCCTGGACGGCCTCCGCCTGTCGTTGCTCCTGCCCCACGGGCGAGTGCTGCCGGCTGGCCCGGCCCCCGCAGGACGGGTAGCCGGTGCCCCCGTCCTCCTCCACGGGCGCCGCCTGGCCACCGTGTCGGTCTCCTACGAGAACGGGGCGCTCCTCTCCAATGAAGACCGGCAACTTGAAGCTTCGCTCGACCGGCTCCACCTGGTGGCGGCGGCGGTGGCGGCGTTCGCTGCGCTCGTCGTCGGGTTAGTGCTCGCCGAAGCCCTCTCGAGGCCGCTCCGGCGTATCCGGGCCACGGCCGAACAGCTCGAGCGCGGTGACCTAGAGGCGCGCGTCGAGGCCGGCGGCGAGCCCGAGGTCCGCGCCGTCGGCCGGGCCTTGAACCGGCTGGCCGAGACCCTCAGCCACGAGGAGGACCTGCGCAGGGAAAGCGTGGCCGACCTCGCCCACGAACTGCGCACACCGGTCAACGGCTTGTTGTCCCGCATCGAGGCCGCGCAGGACGGGCTCCTGCCCCATCCGGAGAACCTTGCCGCCATGCACGGCGAGGCCACCCGCCTGACGCGGCTCTTGGACGACCTCTCCCGACTCGCCGATGCCGAGCGGCCCGGCCTCCTCCTCGACAAGGCTCCCATCAACCTGGCCGAGGTGGCAGAGGCCATCGGCCAAGCCTTCGCCGCCCGGTTCACCAAGGCGGGCATTGCCTTCAGCTCGGGGTGCACGGCGGCCTGGGCCCTCGGGGACCCCGGGCGCCTGGAGCAAGTTGTCGCCAACTTGCTGTCCAATTCCCTCGCCTATACGGAGCCGGGCGGGAAGGTCTCGCTCACGGCAGGGCGCGACGGCCGGGAGACCTTCGTCGAAGTGGCCGACACCGGTGTCGGGATCGACCCCGAAGACCTGGGCCATATTTACACCCGCTTTTGGCGCGGCGACCGCTCACGGTCGAGGGCCACCGGCGGGAGCGGCATCGGCCTCGCCATCGTGAGAGAGCTGGTCCGCGCCCATGAGGGCCGTATCGATGTGGAGAGCTCGCCCGGGCGGGGCTCCCGCTTCCGGGTGGTGCTGCCGGCGCTCGGACAAGAGGCACTAGCCCGCCGGTAGTTGGGGCTCAGGCGCCCGGCCGTCCCATCCCGGCGGTCCCATGTGGTGGTGGGCAGGCGCCGGTCCCTCTTGGCCCGCCACCGGCCCGGGGGGCCCGCCCATCATGCGGAGCGGGGTGGCCGGCGAAGAACAGGTGGCGCCAAAAGCTGTCCGGCACCCAGGCGGCGAGGCAACCGGCGATGACGAGGGCGCCCGGGACGTCCACGATCACGCTCGCCCAGTTCATGACGTAGAGGTGGCTGGTCGAGGTGAACCCCCGCTTGGCTCCTCGGGCCGCGCCTCGCCCTGGCCCGGCTCGGCACGCTCACCAACAAGACGACGGCCCCAGCAGCCTTTTCTGCCCGCCACGAAGAAAGCAGAAGCCCTTCACGAGATCTTCGCACGGGCAGCCGACGCTTTGGGCATGGGCGAAAGGAGCCACAAATGTTGCGCAGCCCCATGAAGCGGAGCAGCGGTACTGGTGCGCCTGGCCAGGCCCGCGAGGTCCGGGTTCGGGTCAAGGGTGGCTACGACCCCGCCGTGGTCCGTTCGGAGGCGGGCGTACCTCTCCGCTTGGTGTTCCACCGCGAGGAGGCAGCCGCCTGCTCAGACCAGGTCGTGTTCCCCGCCTTCGGCCGGAGCGCGACCCTGCCCCAGGGCGAGGACGTGGCCGTCGAGGTGCTGCCGGAGGTCCCCGGGGAGTACGAGTTCACCTGCGGCATGGGGATGTTGCGGGGCCGGCTCCTGGTATCAGCCGGGCTCGGCTGGCCAGCAGCCCCCGCCGCTCGCAACAAGTCAAACCAACTGCAAAGGAGACGACGCCCAATGAGCATCACAACAGAGCCCGCGCACGCCCCCAGCATGGCGCCCGCCGGGGCGGGACCCCACTCGCGAGGGGGAGACGCAGCGGCACGCTGGGAAGGCCCTCGCGCTCGCCGCCTGCCCACGCGACCAAAGGTCAACATCACTGGCCAAGAAAGGTTGGCACGGGTGCTCCTCGGCGCTGTAGGCGTGGTCTGGAGCGCCTTCCTCCTGGCAGGGGCCACAAGTGCAGCAGCGGCCGTCCTCGAGGTGTTGCTCGTAGCCGCCGGGGCCGACCTCGTGGTGACCGGGGCCCTCGGCCACTGCCCCCTCTACGCCAAGATCGGCCACGTACCTCGCTCTCTTCGGGCCGGGGCTCCTCCGAAGGCGGAGTCATGAGCGCCCAGGCCGGCACCGGCCCGGGCCAGATCTGGCCCGAGGGCGAAGGTGCGTCGCCCGCCGAGTGGCCCGCCTCGGCACTTGGCCCACTTGAAGGTCCCCATGCCCAACCTCCCGCTGACCACCACCAGGCGCCAGCCCACGAGGGCCACCCGCCCATCGGGCGGCATGGCCACGGCTGGATGATGATCGCCTGCTGCATCCCGATGATCGCGATAGCTGTCGCCCTCGTAGCCACCGGGGTGGCAGGGGCGGGGTTCATCCTGGTCGCCCTGGCCTGTACAGCGATGATGGCCGCCATGCACCTGGGCATGGGCCACGGCGGCCACGGGGACGGGCATGGCCGGGGCGGGAGCTGAGCCATGCGCCGGCGCAACCCCGTATGCCAGGAGGCGTCTCTGCCTCACCAACCCGCCCGGCAGCGCCGGGCAGGACGCCTAGAGAAGGCCTAGCGGAGGGACGCGGGCAAAATGCCTCAACTATTGACGGGCACCACGGTGATCGCCGCCTTTTTTGCTGGCGTGGTGGCGCTTTTCGCCCCTTGCTGCATTTCTGTGATGTTGCCCGCCTATCTCGCCACCGGGGTGCAGCGCCGGAGCAGCCTCGTGGCGATGACGTTCATTTTCGCAGCCGGTGTGGCGACGGTGATCCTGCCGATCGCCTTCGGCGTCACCGCCCTCAGCCGTTTGATAAACGAGTACCACCCAATCCTGTACACGGTCATGGCCGTCGTCATGGGCGCCCTGGGGATCTTCATGCTGCTCGGCCATCGCGTCTCCATGCCGATGCCCGGGTTCCGGGCGCGACAGGGCCAAGGCGCGGGGCGCGCTTACGTGCTCGGCGTCTTCTCGGGGGTGGCCACGGCATGCTGCGCGCCCGTGCTGGCGGGCGCCGTCGTCCTGGCCGCCGCCAGCGCCAACTTCGTCACCTCCCTCGGGGTGGGAGCGGCCTACGTGTTCGGCATGGTGGCCCCGTTGTTCGCGGTGGCACTCGCCTGGGACGGCCGCAAGCTCGGCCAGGCCCGCTGGCTGCGGGCCAAGGCGGTAAAGGTCTCGCTCTTCGGCCGGGCCCGCTACGTCCCTGCATCAAACCTGGCGGGTGGCCTGCTGCTCGTCGCCATAGCGGTCATTACCGGTATGACCGCAATCACCGGGCCGGCCAGCCCTACCAGCGGCTGGCAACTGCGGATGGTCACCACCCTGCAACACACGGCCCACGTCCTCACGACCGGGGCCGGCCACGTGCCCGGCTGGGCGACGGCCCTAGGCCTCTTGGCCGTCCTCGCCTTGCTGGCCCGCATGGCCGTGCACCAAGCCGCCGCTCGTGCGGCCCGGGACCAGAAGCCGACGAGAGAGCAGAAGCAGGCGACGAGCCCCCAGCCGGAGCCGCACCCCATCCGGTGGCGGGCCACGGCTGCTGTACCCAGGACGCTGGCACGACGGCCAGCACTGTTCTCGCTAGCGCTCCTTCCGGCACGCCCGTCTCGCCTCAATAAGGAGGACGACCGATGACCACCAAAGTCCCGCCCCGCCCCAAGCCCGGTGCGCCGAAGGCGCGCCGCCCTACGCGTCCTAGTGAAGGACGCCCGACCGGGGGCAGCGACTCCGTCCGCCGCCGAGCCGCGCCGGCCCGCCGCGCGCGGCAGCTAGAGATCTGGGCGACCAGCGCGGTGGCCGTGCTGGCGGCCGTGGTCGGCCTCTACATTGCTACCAACGGCGGAGCGAAAAAGGGCACCAGTTCGTACCCCTACGCGGTGGGCCAGCCCGGACCGGGACAAAAGGCACCTAACTTCACCCTGGCGTCCACGACCGGAGGTAGCTGGAGCCTCTCCGCCCAAAAGGGCAAGACGGTGCTTCTTTTCTTCCAGGAAGGCGTTGACTGCGAGCCGTGCTGGACGCAGATAAAGGACATGGAGTCCGACTGGAGGAGCTTCCGGGCTCTCGGCATAAACGAGATGGTCAGCATAACCACAGACCCGCTCTATGCCCTCAAGCAAAAGGTGGCAGACGAAGGCATAACCACCCCTCTCCTGGCCGACCCGAACGTGTCGGTATCCAACGCGTACGGCATGACTTCTTACGCGATGGCAGGGATGGCCAACCAGGACGGGCACAGTTTCGTGGTCGTCGGCCCCAATGGGCTGATCAAATGGCGGGCCGATTACGGTGGGGCGCCAGACTACACGATGTACGTCCCGGACTCAGATCTGGTCGCCCAGATGAAGGCTGGCGGCACCGGGGGCACGGCGTTGTGACGATTCAAGTCACCGTGCTCAGCGCGCCACATTGCGAGCTGTGCGAGCACGCGAAAAAGGTGCTCGCAAGAGTATCGGCCGATTACGACATCGAGATCTCGGTCATCTCCGACGAAAGCGAGGAAGGC
>JAJZYO010000064.1 GCA_021798075.1 Actinomycetes bacterium | reverse complement strand
GGTCACCATGCCGTGGACGGCCGAACCCGACTGCCCGAAATCGGCTGGCAGCGACCCTTTCACCGTGGCGTCTTCGGCCGCGGCCCAGCCTCCAAGGCTGTTGCTAGGTCCCGATACCTGGAGCACTTCGGAGCCTGGGGAGCCCTCGTCGACTGTGAGCTTGGCGCCGGCGCCGACCCCGAGGTCGCTCACCGCACCGCCAGGCAGGCCGCCAAATGTGCTGCCCTGCTGGCCTCCGGTAGGGCTTCGGGCGGCCAGGTCGACCCGCCCCGATCCGCCCCGCGCGAGGTAGACGGCCCCGAGCGAGGTCACCTGGGCGAGGTGGCCGCCCGGCGCAAGACGGGCGAGCTCGACCTCGTTGGACCTGGGCGCCACGGCTATGCCGGCCCCAGTCGTGTACGAAAGCACGACGGCGACCGCGGCCAGGCAGGGGACGGCGACCCAGGCCAGTTCGCGCCGGCGAATGCGACGGAGCACCAGGAAGCAGACAGGCCCGACTACGACCACGTAGCCGAGGAGGAGGAGACCGAGCACCTCGGGTTTGGGCAGTGAGCCCCCGGGCATCTGGAACAGGTAGGGCGTGAGAGCCTCACCCGCCTGTTGCGGTCCTACGGCCCCTGCGGCGGCGTCGAGCGAGGCGGCCGGCGCAGCCACGGTGACGCCGAAGCCGCTACCCGCGAAGACCACCGGGCTTGCGCCCGCGTACCCCGTTTCGTAGGCCGGAGCCGTGAGCCGTGAGTCGAGGGCGCCGTCGCCTGCCCAGCCTGCGAGGGGTGCCGCGGCCGGGTCGATCGCTGCGACCACGACGTGCCCGCTCCCTCGGCCCGCCTCGACGGCGAGCGGCGTCGAGCCCTCGGAGAGGAAGGTGCTTGCGCCTTTGCCGGGCGAGGGACGGAGCTCGTCCACCGGGGCGGCTTGTCCCGGTGCGCTCGCGCCAAGCACGCGCCCGAGCTCGGTCAGTTCAGTGCTCTGTGTGCCGACCACTTGCGCTGGAAGGAGGCTCGTGGGCAGGCCGGCCACGTCGGTCGCCCAGGAAAGACCTCCGCCGACCACGAGGGTCCCGCCCTCGTCCACGTACGCCTCGACGGCTAGGCCCTGGGCCTCGGTTAGGACGCTGGTGTCGGCCTCGTCTATGACTATGGCAGCGAAGGCCCCGAGGACCGCCGACGAACCCGGTAGCTGCGAAGGAGCGAGGAACTGCACCTGCGCCTGGGGCCCACCCGGTACCGGCCACGAAAGCGACGAGAGCACGCTCGGGTTGTCGGTCACGACGAGGACCGAAGGAGGCGTCACGCTGTTGCCCACTTGGACCTGCCCGTTCGCCTCGGCGATGACCCTTCCCGACGACGACGCCACTCGGGCGGAGACGTTGCTTGGTTGCGCCGCGGCCAGGATTGCCAACTCAATGTGCTTGGTAGTACCCGGAGCGAGGTCGATTGGGGCCCTGTAGGTCACCTGGGACGTCGGGGTGTTGTTCCCGTAGGAGGAGCTGGAGCCAAAGGCGTTGGCGCCGTAGGCGAACCAACCTGAGCTGCGAAGGCCGGGGTAGACACACGCAGTTCCCGCTCCGCGGGTGCTGTAGCAATAGGGGACGCCACCCGATAGCTGAGGCACGGAGGAGGTCACCAGCAGCTCTCCTTGGAGGTCGGTGCCGAGCTTGTTGGTGAGGGAGACTACGACCGGAACCCACGTGCCCGGGGCGACTCTCACGCTGTAAGGGCTCGAGACCTTGAGCGCGACCCCAGGGTGGGCCGTGGAAGCGCTGGCCGCCCCGGATTGGCCGAGCGCGCCCACGACCGACCAGATGACCGCGAAGGTCAGTACCAGTGACCAGGTCGCGAGGGGCGACCCCTGCCACTGCCACCTCCTTGGGGGCACCTAATGACAGTACCGCCAGCTGGCTCGGCTCGGCCCGCCCTTTAGGCACGGAGGTTCGCGTTGCGTGTGTTTTCTCGGGAAAGCGTAAGCTTCGCGGACCATGGGACAACCTGCTGGCAATGGTGCCGGCGGCGAGCAGCGGCCCTCTGGCGCCGGCTCGTCCACGGGCGACCTGCCGGCGACTGGTGCCGGCCCTCCGGTCGCGAGCTACACGGTCACTATCAGGCTCACGGCGCAGCCCGACCGGGCCCTTCTTTTTAGGCTCGGGCAGGCAGCGAGCGCAGCGGGTGCCGCCGTGTTCGGCATGGACCTGGTCGAGGTGAGCGCCGGCGGGACGACGGTCGACCTTACCGTGCAGGCCGCGAGCGAAGAGCACGTCGGGGCCGTCACCGCATCGCTCGAGCGCCTCGGGTGCCGGGTCCGGGCCGTCTCCGACCGGACGTTCTTGTACCACCTCGGCGGCAAGATCGAGGTCGTCCCTCGCGTGGCGGTGCGTACCCGCCAGGACTTGTCGCTCGCCTATACGCCTGGGGTCGGCCGGGTCGCGAGCGCCATAGCGCGCCGGCCTGCCGACGCGTGGGCGCTCACCTCCAAAGGGACGTCGGTGGCGATCGCGACCGACGGGAGCGCGGTTCTCGGCCTCGGCCCTCTGGGGCCCCTCGCCGCCCTGCCGGTCATGGAGGGAAAAGCTCTGCTTTTCAAGCACTTCGGTGGCCTCAACGCATACCCGATATGCCTGCAGGTACCTGACCCAGAAGCGCTCGTGAACGCGGTCGCCGCCATTGCCCCGGGCTTTGGCGGGATCAACCTGGAAGATATCGCCGCGCCGGCCTGTTTCGAGGTCGAGGCGGAGTTGCAGCGGCGCTTGGACATCCCTGTTTTCCACGACGACCAGCACGGGACTGCTGTCGTCGTCATGGCTGGGCTCCTAAACGCGTGCCGCGTGACCGGCAGGCAGCCTTCCGACCTGAGAGCAGTGCTCGTAGGGTGCGGTGCCGCCGGCACCGCCGTGGCGGAGGCGATGCTACGTTCCGGGATCGGGGACCTCGTGCTGTTCGACCGCGAGGGTGTGCTGAGCGACCGCCAGGGCGTTCCGGCGCACCACGCTCGGCTCGCCGCGATGACCAACCCGCGCGGGGTCAAATCGATCGAGGCGGCGCTCGACGGGGCGGACGTCTTCATCGGGACCGCGCAGAGGGGCTCAGTGGACCCAGCGCAACTAGCATCCATGGCGGCCCGCCCGATCGTCTTTGCCCTTTCCAACCCCGACCCCGAGGTCTTCGCCGAGGAGATCGGGGAGGGCGCGCTCATTGCGACGGGGCGCAGCGACCTGCCCAACCAGGTCAATAATTCCCTTTGCTTCCCAGGTTTTTTCAAAGGTGCCCTCTCGGCTCGGGCTTCGGCAGCGACGCCCGCAATGAAAGATGCGGCGACGCGCGCCATCGCCGACGCAGTGAGCGAGGAGGAGCTGGCACTCGGCGTGATCGTCCCTTCCATGTTCCAGCCCCGAGTGCACGACAGCGTGGCGGCGGCCGTCGCTGGCGCCTGGGAGGCCGAGCACCCTCGGCCCCGAGGCGCCGGTGCAGGCTCCCCGGCCGGGCCCGAAGGTTTATCGGGTGCAACTCCAGACGGCTTGCGCCCCCGTGCCGACGGCTAGATCTGCTGGCCGTTAGGGGCACCTACCGGGTAGGCTGCGGGCTTCCGCCGACCAACCAGGAGGGCCGAATGCCCCTTTCTCGCACCCGTCTGGCTGTGACAGCCCTTTCAGTGCTGGGCGCGACCGCCTTTTCGCTCGCGTTGCCCGTTCCGGGCGCAGCCGCTGCGCAACCGAGGGGAGAGGCCAAGGACGCCTCGACCTCGCCAATCGTCATAGGCTCCGAGAACTTCACTGAAGAGCTGGTCCTCGGCAACCTCTATAACGATGTGCTGCAGCACGCCGGCTTCAAGACCAAGCTCCGTTCCGACCTCGGGACGCGCGCCTATGTGGACGAGGCGATGGCGCACAAGGCCATCGACTTGTTCCCCGATTACGCGGGCAGCCTGCTCGCTTACTTGAAGCCGAAGGAGACGTCGCTCGCCACGCAGCTAAAGACGGACCTCCCGGCCTTGCGCAAAGCCTTGGCAGCGCAGGGGGCGACCGCTCTCAACCCGGCTGCGGCCATAGACACCAACGTTTTTGTCGTCACAGCGGCGACCGCAAAGAAGTACCACCTGAAGACGGTCTCTCAGCTCCAACCTGTGGCTTCCCAGATGGTCTTTGCCGGCCCGCCGGAGTGCCCCCAGTACGCGTACTGTTTGAAGGGCTTGAAGAGCCTTTACCACTTGCACTTCAAGGGTTTCCTGTCAGCAGACGAGTCTGGCCCGATAACGCTGGCCGACCTCGAAAACGGCAAGGCGCAGGTAGCGGAGTTCTTCTCGACAGACACCTCCATCCTCGGAGGCGGTTTCGTGCAGCTCGAAGACAACAAGCACTTGGAGCCTGCCGACCATATAATCCCGGTGATCCGCAAGTCCTCTGACGTCCCCGGAGTTGCCAAGGCGCTAAACGCCCTTTCAGCCAAGCTGACGACGCCGGCACTTGCCGATCTCGACAAAGAGGCGACCAACACCCACAACCCCGCGGGGGCCGCCGCTCAGTGGTTGAAAAAGGTCGGCTTGACCTGAGGCTTTCTTAGCTGGCCGCCTAGCCGGGCAGGCCTGGCGCGTGCCGGCGGGCGAGCAGGCTTCGCCGGCGCCGCCGGCGGGTGCTGGCACGTATCCCAGTTGGTGTCAGGGTGCGAGAGGCAAGAAGCATGAGGCCGTCGACGGCCAGCGCGAGGAGCGCCACGGTGAAAGCCCCGCTGAAGGTCTCGACGTTGTCGTGGAGCGCGAGGCCGCTGAAAATGATGCTGCCGAGGTCGTTGAAGCCGACGTAAGCGCCTAAGGTCGCGGTGGCTACGACTTCGACAGCCGCGGTGCGCGCTCCTGCCATTATGAGCGGCATCGCTAGCGGGAGCTCGACTTTCCAAAAGCGCTGCGCGGACGTCATACCGATCGAGATAGCGGCAGAACGGACGTCTGCGTCTACGTCGCGCGTGCCAACGTAGGCATTGGTGAGGACGGGTGGGACTGCCAAAGCCCACATGGCGATCCCGGTGGCGACGAGCCCGCCCTCGGGGAGCCTGACGATGGCGGGCTGGATCCCGAGCAGCGTTATGAGGGCGAAAGACGGGATCGCACGGGCCGCGTTTGCGGCATTGAGCACGGCGAACCCGCCCCGTCGTGAGTGGCCGAGGAGGACGCCAGCCCCGACACCGGTAATGAGGGCAGCTGCCACCGCCAGGGCAGAGATTTCGACCTGGTTGGTGAGGAGGTTGGGGATCCCGTCCAACCCCGACCACTGGGAACGGCTGGTCAGGTACTTGGCGACCTCTGATAGGAAGTTCATCGGGCTGTAGCGCTCGCCCTGCGCAGCCACGGGATGCCCGCGCGCTCGGCCAGTACGAGGAGGGCGTCTGCGACGCCCGCCAGCAATACCGAAAGCACCAACCCGACGACGACTGGCGTATTGAAATCCTCGGTAAAACCTTGGATTATTAGCTGGCCGAGCCCGCCCTGGCCGAGCAGCGCCGTCACATTTACGAGCCCGATCACGGTCACGGTCGCCACACGGGTACCTGCCAGTATCGAAGGCAAAGCGAGCGGGAGCTGCACCTTGAACAGGACCTGTGGGGAGGAGTACCCCATCGCCCGAGCGGCCTCCTCTACTTCCTCGGGCACCGAGTCAAGCCCTGCCACCGTATTTCGGACCAGGATGAGCAGCGTGTAGCTGACCAGGGCGACTTCGGCGGTCGTGATCGAAAAAAACCCGGTGAGGGGGGCTACGAGCGAGAGCAGGGCGATCGAGGGGATGACGTACAAGACACCCGCGAAGCCGATGAGCGGGGCTCGCACGGGCCGGGCCCGCCAAGCCAGTATGCCGAGGGGCAGCGAGATCGCGAGCCCAATGGCGATCGCTATGGCCGTGAGCTCCACGTGCTGGACGAGGAGAGAAAGGATCGTGCCTTTTTCGGAGGAGATCCAGCTCCACTGGACCAAAGGCCCCGCCGACACGGCCAGCTCCATGCGAAGGAGGCTAGCGCTGGCTGGGGAGCGCGCTTAGCGCTCCTGTCTGAGCAGGTTTTTCTCAAGGGTCAGTAGCGTGGCGGCGGAGGAGGGCCGATTGATCCGCTTCGAGGCAGTGTCCAAACGCTATGGCAGGGGCACCTATGCAGTGGAGGAGCTCGACTTGGAGGTGGCCCGTGGTGAGCTCTGCGTGCTGGTCGGGCCGTCGGGGGCCGGCAAGACGACCGTGCTCAAGATGGTCAACCGGCTAGTAGAGCCCTCAAGCGGGAGGGTCCTCGTGGGCGGGCAGGACGTCTCCCTGGTCGACCGGGTCGAACTGCGCCGGCGGACGGGCTACGTCATCCAGCAGGCCGGCCTCTTCCCGCACCTCCGGGTGGCAGACAACGTCGCCTCTGTCCCACGCCTCCTCGGTTGGGACCGAGCCAGGGTGCGCCGGCGGGTCGACGACATGCTGGCCCTTGTGGGCTTGGAACCCTCCGTCTACGCGCCCCGGTACCCTCATGAGCTGTCTGGCGGGCAGGCCCAGCGCGTGGGTGTGGCACGGGCGCTCGCCGGCGACCCCCCTGTGCTGCTGATGGACGAGCCTTTCGGGGCGGTGGACCCTCTCGGCCGCGAGCGGCTCCAGCAGGAGTTCCTCCGCCTCCAGGGACAGCTGCACAAGACTGTGATCATGGTCACCCACGACATTGACGAGGCGGTGACCATGGGCGACCGGATCGCGGTGCTCGCCCAGGGAGGCCTGCTCCAGCAATACGCCACTCCGGCGGAGGTGTTGGCGCACCCGGCTACAGCGTTTGTAGCCGGTTTCGTCGGGGCCGACAGAGGGCTGCGCAGGCTCGCAGTGACGCCGATCGACGAGGGGGACCTGTACATGCCTCCGGTCGTCTCGCCCTCGACGACCCTCGCCGCGGCCCGGGCCGCGGTGGAGGCGGAGGGGATCGACTGGGCGGTGGTCGTGGGTGCCGGCGGCGAGCTGCTCGGATGGGTCGAGCCTGGTCGAGCGGATGACGGCGTTTCAGGAGTGGGTGCGAGTGGCGCCGTCGCCCCGCTTGTCCGCCCACTCGAAGCCGTCGTGTCCCTCGGTTCTTCCCTGAAGGTCGCTTTCGCGGAAATGCTCCAGCACGACGCCGGTTGGGTAGCGGTCCTCGACAAGGGCCGCTACCTCGGAGTGCTCACGCCCGACGGCCTTCACGCCGCCCTGCGGCGCTCGGTCGGTGGCCAGCCGGTCGAGCCGGCCGGCCTTGCTCAGAGCGGCATGTAGCCGGCCCGGGCCCGACGGGGCCTCGGCTGCTACCCGACGGGGCCGTTCGTCAGGGTGACGGTTGCCGTCTGTGACGTGCCGTAGGCGTCGACCCAGGTGACCTTCACCGTCTGGCCTGGGTGGAACTTGTCCATTACGGTCCTCAGATCGGAGGTCGAGGTGACAGTCTGCCCGCCGACCGAGGTGATCGTGTCACCAGCAGAGAGCCCGGACGCAGCGGCCGGGGACCCCGATATGACACCAGCGATCGTGGCCCCCGAGGGTGCAAAGCCAGAGAACCCGTTGCCATAGTTGCCATAGCTCCCATAGGAAGGGCTCAGCTCTACGCCGAGGAAGGCGGAAGCCCCGATGTGGACGCTGGAAGACGCCTGCCCAGCTTCGATCTGCTTGGCAATCGAGATCGCCTGGTTGATCGGGATCGCATAGCCCTGCGTTACCTGGTTGCCTCCGTACTGGAGCTGGAAGTTAGACGACGCTGCCGTGTCCATGCCGATGACCGAACCGTTGGTGGTAACGAGAGGCCCTCCCGAATCGCCGGACTGGATGTTCGCATCCGTCTGGATCAGCCCCGAGAGCTGCTCGGAGGTCCCCGTCCCCTGGTCGGCGGCGGTGATCGACTGGTTGAGGGCAGTGATGGTGCCTGTCGCCGTCGACGGGTCGCCACCTTTGCCCCCGGCGTTGCCGAAGGCGACGACGCCCTGGCCGACGGCGAGCTGGGACGAGTCGCCGAGCGTCGCGGCAGTGAGCCCGGAAGCGCCCTTCAGCTGCAGCACGGCGACATCGGACGTGGCGTTGTAGCCCACGACCGTCGCCGTGTAGGTCTGCCCATTACCGACTGAGGTGACCTTGATGCTGGTGGCACCCTCGACGACGTGGTTGTTGGTCAGTACCTCGCCAGAGGAGGTGAGCACGATCCCGGTGCCGAACTGCTCGGCGGTCCCGTAGTCGACTACGGAGGCGACGTCCACTACGGCGGGGTTGACCCTGGCTACGAGCTGGGAGAGGGTGAGGGTCTCGCTCGCCGTATTGCCTGTCCCGGCCGAAGGGCCACCCCTGGCTACCCAGGCGATCCCCGCACCCGCGAGAGCGGCGGCGGCGAGGACCGCTGCTGCCCCGGCACGGCGCCGGCGGTGGGGCTTTGGCATCCCAGAGGGCGTGGGCGGGCCGGCGGGCGGCGGGGGAGGAGGCTGCTCCCAGTTGCGACCGCCCCCGACGTGCGCGCCCTCCAAAGGCCAGGAGCCCAAAGGCCAGGCGCCCGAGGGCCATGCGGCGGAGGGCTCGCCGTCGGGGGCGCCACTGCCGGCTGGACCGCTGCCGGCTGGACCGTTGCCGGCTGGACCGTTGCCGAAGATTGTGCTCATAGCTACTCCTTCGCTCGAACTCTGCGTTAAATGGTCCCCCGCCTGGCTTAGAAACGCCTGTGACGAAACAGAGAACTTCGCCACAGCAAAATGAGAGTTGGCGAAGCGCCGCCGCCTTGAAGGTCGCCGAAGCTGCCCCACGGGTGAGCGTGTTCATCAAGCTCGACTACCGTCCCGGAGCAGGCCCCGGCCAGCTCGCCAGGCACGTAAAGGCGATAGAGGACAAGTTGCGCTGACAGCGTCT
>JAJZYO010000063.1 GCA_021798075.1 Actinomycetes bacterium | reverse complement strand
CGCCATCGTGGGCACGACGGTGGCCCCCTGGCAGTTGTTCTTCCAACAGTCGAACATCGTGGACAAGCGCATCACCCCCCGCTTCATCAGCTACGAACGGGCCGACACCGTCATCGGCTCGATCGTCGTGGTCGTGGGCGCGGCGGCGATCATCGTCACTGCCGACTATGCGGCCCGGGGCACGGGGGGCTTCGGGCACTTCACCGACGCAGCCGGGGTGGCCCACCTGCTCGCCCGTCACTCCAAGGTGCTGGGCGCCATCTTCGCCGTGGTCCTCTTCGACGCCAGCATCGTCGGGGCCTCGGCTGTCACCCTCTCCACGAGCTATGCCTTCGGCGACGTGTTCGGCATCCGGCACTCCCTGCACCGAGGGTTCAAGGACGCCAAGCCCTTCTACCTCTCGTACGCCGCCATGGTCGCAGTGGCCGCAGGCATCGTGCTGGTGCCCGGTGCCCCCCTGGGGCTCATCACGACGGCGGTCCAGGCGCTGGCCGGCCTGCTGCTCCCCTCGGCCAGCGTCTTCCTGTTGCTGCTGTGCAACGACCGGGAGGTCCTCGGGCCGTGGTGCAACCGGCCCTGGCTCAACGGGCTCGCCGCCGTCATCGTCGGGGTGCTGCTCGTCCTCTCAGGCACCCTGATGGCCACCACCCTGTTCTCCCACGTGGACGCCAGGGCAGTTTTCACCTATCTCGCCATCGGCTTGGCCGTCGGTGGGTTGGCCGGCTTCCTCGGCACCAGGTTCGCCGCGAGGGGCCGTCCCGCCAACCCCGTGCCGACCATGAGCGAGAGGGAGAAGATGGCCTGGCGGATGCCACCCCTGGCCCTGCTCGCGCCGGTCCGGTGGTCGCCCGGGCTGCGCCTGGGGATCCTGTCCCTGCGGGCCTACCTCGTCCTGTCGGCAGTGCTCCTGGTGGTCAAGGCGGTACAGCTCGGCGCCCTGCACCACCACTGACCCCGCGGCCGGGCCGCGCCGCAGCCCGCTACCCTCGTGTAACCCCAACCGCCGAGCCGAGGAGACAGCCGTGAGCACACCGGTCGAAGAGCTGACGATGACCGACACCGACGGCGTGGTGGTCCACCTCTACAGCTGGCGCCCGGCGGGCGCGCCCAGGGCGCTCGTGCACCTGGCGCACGGTATGGGCGAGCACGCCCGTCGCTACGACAGGGTCGCCGAGGCGCTGACAGCCGCCGGGTTCGTGGTGTACGCCGACGACCACCGGGCCTCGGGGCGCACCGGCGCCGAGGGCAGCGGGCTGGGGGACCTGGGCCCCGGCGGCATGCTCGGTGCCCTGCGCTCGTTGCACGATGTCACGGCCTGGGCCTCCTCCCGCCACCCGGGCCTGGCCGTGCACCTGGTGGGCCACAGCTGGGGCTCGTTCCTGGCTCAGCGGGCCGCCGAACGCTGGGGAGGCGAGCTCAGGGGCCTGGTCCTGTCGGGCTCCACCCTCCTGGCGAGCCCGTACCTCAACCTGGGCGACCTCAACGAGCACTTCTCCCCCGCCCGCACCCCCTACGACTGGCTGACCCGGGACGCCGACGAAGTCGACCGCTACGTAGCCGACCCCTGGTGCGGGCTGGAGGTGGCGTTCGACATCGGCGAACTGCTCCACCTGACCGGCGCGCCGACAGTGGAAGTGCCGTCCGGGCTGGCGGTGCTGGTGGTCAACGGGACCGAGGACGCAGTGGGCGGCCTCAACGGCGGCGGGGCCGCACTGGCCGACGCCTACCGGGGCCTGGGCCTGGCCGATGTCACCTACCTCGGCTACGAGGGGGGCCGCCACGAGCTCTTCAACGAGACCAACCGCGAGGAGGTCCTGGCGGACCTGGTCGACTGGCTGGTGGCCCGGAGCTGAGCGTCAGGACCGGCTCATCTCACGTCCCGGGCCCGGAACTGGGCGCTGATGCGGGCCCCGACCGGGCGTGCCGTCTTGGGTACGCAGTGCTGCCAGGTGCGCTGGCAGCTGCCGCCCATCACCACCAGGTCGCCGTGGCGCACGTCCAGGCGCAGCCCGGGCCCACCCCCCACCGGGCGTAGCCCGAAGCGCCTGGTCGCGCCGAGCGAGAGGATGGCCACCACGGTGTCCTGGCGCGCTCCCCGCCCGACGGTGTCCCCGTGCCAGGCGACACTGTCGGCTCCGTCCCGGTAACAGCACAGCCCGAGCGTCCGGAACGGCTCACCCATGACCGGCCCGTAGTGCTCGTCCAGGACCACCCGCGCCGCGACGAGGGCCGGGTGTGGCAGGGGGAGGTCGAGGTCGTCGTAGAAGGCGAGCAGGCGCGGCACGTCGACCACCCGGTCGTACATGGGCCGCTGCTCGGTACGCCAGGGCGCACCACCGGCCAGGACATCGAAGAGATCCCAGTCGGGCAGCCAGCCCCGGCAGACCTCCAACCAGGCGCCGGCACCCAGGTCGAGGTGCTCGGTACCCGTCAGAGGCGGAGGGCCGTCCGCCAGACAGTCGAGCAGGGAGGCTTGGGTCGTCCCCATCACCCGCGCATCTTATCGAACGTGCGTTCCCTAGCGCACGGGCTGGACCGCAGGGACCGCAGGGGCACCCGGCGCCGGCCACGCCGTGGGCAAGGGCGCGTTGCACGGGCACCGGGGCCAGGGCGTCGCGCTGCTCAAGCGGGCAGGCGGGCGCGGCCGAGGTCGACCCGGCCACCTCTGACCGGCACGCCCTCGGCCAAAAGCAGCGCCAACTGCCGACGCCCCATCGGCGCCGAGCCGTCGGCGCGCACCACACGGTGCCAAGGCAGGTCGTCCCCGTTCGTGGCCAGGACGTGGCCCACCAGACGGGGCGCAGCGGGGTCTATGTCGCCGTAGGTGCGCACGAAACCCTCCGGTATGGCAAGCACCCGGTCCCGGATCCGGGCACTACGCTCAGCGCCTGGAGGAGCGGGCCGGGGCCGTCCCACCCCTCAACCCCTGAAAGGTGCCGCCACCTCGGTCAGGAACCGCTCGAGGACATCGCTCCGCGCCGCCCCTGTACCCAGCTCCCAGTCCGGGAAGATGAACTCGTCCACCCCTGCCTCCTGGTAACGGCCGAGCATGTCCTGCATCTCGGCCCCGCTCACGGCGACGGCCGGCAACCTGGAGGGCAGAGTGGGGCTGCCGTCGAGACGGACGATGACCTGGGCGGACCGCGCAATGCTGGCCGGGTCACGGCCCTCCGCCTCACAGTGGCGGTCCAGGACGAGCCCCTTGGCGGCCAGGACGTCGGGCGTCCCCCAGGTGTTCCACTCGTCCGCCCACCGGGCCACGATGCGCAGCATCACCTTCTCCCCGGCACCACCGATCAGCAGCGGGAGATGCCCCCCGAGCGCCTTGGGCTCCATGGGGGCGTCGGCCAAGCGGTAGTGCCGGCCGGCGAAGTTGGCTCGCCCCGTGCCGAGAAGCCCTTTGATCACTGCACACGCCTCGTCCAGACGCGAGATGCGGCCCGGGACGTCGGGGTACTCGATCCCGTAGGCCCGGTGCTCGTTCTCCTGCCACCCGGCACCCAGCCCCAGGACCAGGCGCCCGCCGCTCATCTGGTCGACAGTCGCCGCCATGTTGGCCAGGACAGCGGGGTGGCGGTAGGTGTTGCCCGTCACCAGCGGGCCGATCCGTAGGCGGGGGACGCTCGTGGCCAGCCCGGCCAGCACGCTCCAGCACTCGAGCATGGGCACGTCGGCGGGCTCGGTCGGGGGCATGAAGTGGTCGGCGACCCAGATGCCGTCCCAGCCCGTCCGGGAGGCGTGGGCAGCTACCTCCAGCAGGCTCCCCCAGGGCTGCAAGCTGGTCGGCCAGACACTGAAGCGCATCCCCGCAACCCTACAACCCGCAAGGCCTGGCACCCGGGCCTGGCGCCCAGGCCTGGCACCCGGTGCCGACGAGCCCTGACGTGTCGGCGCTCAGCCGAACAGCGCCATCCGGGCCGACCTGGTGGTGCGCTCCAGTAGTGGCGTGGCGAGCACGGTGGCTGCGGCCATCGCCCCCAGCACGGCAAAGGCCGTACCCAGCCGGGCGTCAGAGCCCCCCATCAACAGGCTTGTGACGAGAGGCCCGAGAGCCTGGCCCCCCGTGGAGCCGACCCCCCACACCAGCGCGTTGCCGGTCGTGGAGGAGGACTTGGGCACGTAATCGGCGACCAGCGACATCAACAGGGGGAACCCGCTGAAGGTGAAGAAGCCGAACACCACGAGCGCCAGCAGTGCGGCCGCCCCGGTGCCGGACGTGGACAGGAAGGCAAAGATGCCGAGCGCCGAACCGAGGCTGTCGACGGCGAGCATCAGCCGCTTGTCGAACCGGTCGGCCAGGAAGCCGAACATGGGCTGACCGACGATGCCCCCGGCGTACATCACCGTTACCGTCCAACCGAGACTGGTCGACAACCCGGCGTGGCGTTGCGTGGTGAGGTAGATCGGGATCCAGGACACGATGCCGATGAAGGCCACCGAACGGAAGAAGGCGATACCCATGAGCGCCACCACGCTCCGGCTGAGCAGGGACCGCAGCGACCCGCCACCGCTGCCGGCCCGGGCAGACATCTGGGCACCGTGCACCTCTCCCCCCACCGGCCCGCCGGCCGAGGCCGCAGCGCCCGTCTCACCGGCATAGGCCGGCAACCCCAAGGCAACGACGGTAGCGGCCAGGAGGCTGAGCACCCCGAACACCACCGCCGTGGCGGGACGCGAGATCCCCAGGGCAGCGATCACGAAGAACAGTGCCGGGTACAGCGCCCGCCCGAAGCTCCCCGCAGCGCCGTTGATACCGAGCGCCCAGCCCCGGGAACCCCCCGAGTAGCCGAGCTGGAGGACCGAACCGCCCAATGGGTGGTAGAACGAGCTGCCGAACCCAGCCACCACTGCGGCCACCAGGACGAGGACGTCGCCGGGCACCCCCTGCAGCGAGAGGGCGGCATAGAACCCGAGGAGGCTCACCCCCAGCGTCGCGATACCCAGCGCGATCATGGTCCCCCTCCGGCCGATGGCGTCTGCCACCAGGCCGACAGCGATCCCGGACCCGGCCGAGGTGATGTAGAACAGCGTGAGCATCGCCGTCACCAGGGCAGCCGAGACGTGGTGGTCCTGGGAGAGCAGGTCACCTATCACGGGTATGAAGAACACCACCCCGTCATTGAGGAAGTGGGCGAGCGAGGTGACGCCGAGCAGCCGCCCCGGCCCTGGCTGGTGACTGTTCATTGGCGTCCTTCCTGCTGTGCTCTGTCCCTACCTGGTGGCCGTACAGTGCCCGGGCCGGCTCGCGGCCCGACGCTCGCGCTCAGCCCCACCGGTCCCCTGGCAGGCCTCCGGTAACGCAAAGTCCAAGGGCCTTTGACGCTACCACCCCACCTCAACCGTAGTTATAACTACGATATTCCCCGCTTCCTCGCGGACGGCCCGCACCGGCGCATGGTGCTAAGCATCGCCGGGGGCCCCCGGCCTCGCACCCGGCGACGAGCGGGGCCATAGCAGCCAATGTCCCAGGCCGCACTGCGAGGACGCACTCGGCGCTCCATGGGCCGTCCTGCACTCCATAGGATGTACACGGTGGCTGCTGTCCCTGTTCCCTTCTACGCAACCAGGCCGGACAGGACGGCCTCCGGGCTCGGCCCCCTCATGCCCGACCCGCGCCCCCCTGACGCCCCGGCCACCTTCCACGTGATGGGCAAGCCGACCGGCGCGATCTGCAACCTCGACTGCCAGTACTGCTTCTACCTGGCAAAAGAAGAGCTCTACCCCAGCGGCCGTTTCCGCATGGGCGACGACGTCCTGGACCTCTACGTCCGGCAGCTCATCGAGGCCCATGACGGCACCGAGGTCACACTGGCCTGGCAAGGGGGCGAGCCGACCCTGATGGGCTTGGACTTCTTCCGCCGCGTTGTCGAGACAGCTGAGCGGTACCTCCGCCCCGGCCAGCATGTGCTGCACACACTTCAGACCAACGCGACGCTGCTCGACGAGGAGTGGGCGCGCTTCTTGGCCGAGCACGGGTTCCTGGTGGGTGTCAGCATAGACGGCCCCCCCTCGCTGCACGACGCCTTCAGGGTCGACAAGAAGGGACGCCCCACTTCCGAGCGGGTGCTGCGCGGCCTGGCTGTCCTTCGGGCCCACGGTGTCGACTACAACCTGCTGTGCACCGTTCATGCCGCGAACGCCGGCCACCCCCTGGACGTGTACCGCTACCTGCGCGACGAGTGCGGCGGGCAGTACCTGCAGTTCATCCCGATCGTCGAGCACGTACCCCAGCAGGCCCACCTCGCAGCGGTGACCCCCAGGACCGTTACCCCCGACCAGTGGGGCCACTTCTTGACCACGGTCTTCGACGAATGGCTTAGCCAGGACGTCGGCCGCGTCTTCGTCCAGACCTTCGAATCAGCCGTTGCGGCCTGGCTCGGTGCCCAGCCTGGGCTGTGCGTCTTCTCCGAGACGTGTGGCAACGCAGTCGCGCTCGAGCACAATGGGGACGTCTACTCGTGCGACCACTTCGTGCACAAGGACCATCTGATCGGGAACATAACCGAGACACACCTGGTGGAGCTGCTTGCATCCCAGGCCCAGCGCCACTTCGGCTCACAGAAGCGGGACAGCCTGCCCCCCTACTGCAAGAGCTGTGACGTCCTGTTCGCCTGCTGGGGAGAATGCCCGAAGAACCGCTTCACCACGACCCCGGACGGCGACCCGGGCCTCAACTACCTCTGCGAGGGCTACAAGACGTTCTTCCACCACGTCGACGGGCCTCTCCGCCTCGTACGCAAGCTCTTGTCCGAGGGCAAGCCGGCCTCGAGCGTGTACGACGAGTTCCGCACAGCCGGGCGCAACACCGCATGCCCGTGTGGCAGCGGTCGCAAGACCAAGCACTGCCACGGTCGGCCTGCCCCGGGGCACCCCCCGGCCCGCTGACCGGTCGCGCCGCTACGCGGTGCTCGGGCACCGCGCTGCCTCCCCCGGCACCCCGGGGCCCGGTCCTCACCCGCTTGCCGCTGCCGTCTCCTCGAGCTCATCGCTCGGGACCACGTCAAATGACAAACCGCTCGCAGGACCGCCGGCTATCGACTTCAGCTCCTTGTAGAGCTGGCGCACAAGGTCCTGCCGCACACCCCACAGGTTCGTCGTTTCACCGGGATCAGCGGCCAGGTCGTACAGTTGGCCTTCCTGCGCCCCGGCCCCGCAGGGCTGGCCTGACGGGGCGCTGAACCCGCCTGACCCGCTCCCCATCACGAGCTTCCAGTTCCTCCACCGCAGGCCGAAGGTCGCACCCAGGCTGTGCTGGACCATCGTCTCACGCCTGCTGGCCGTCTCTCCTACCAGCACCCCCAGCACGTCAACTGCATCTTCGGCCGCACCGTCGGGCACTCTGGCTCCCGTCGCCGAAGCGATCGTCGGTAACAGGTCGATCAAACCGAACAGTTCCCCGGTGACGCTCCCCGCCGGGATACGCCCGGGCCAACGAGCCAGGAACGGCTCCCGGTGCCCTCCCTCGAATATGTCGGCCTTCTGGCCCCGCCAGTCCCCGTTCGCCTTGTGCCCATGCGTGTCGCCGTCGTAGTCCGCCAGGTCCGCACCGTTGTCGCTGGTGACGATCAGCAGCGTGTCGTCGGCCAGGCCCAGCTCGTCGAGCAGGGCCGTCACCCTCCCGACCGCCCAGTCCACCACGCTCACCATGTCGCCCCGCGGACCTGCTTGAGACCGGCCCCGGGCAAGCTCGGGCGGCACACAGGGCCGGTGGGGCGCGGACAGCGCCAGGTAGCACAGGAAGCTCCTCCCCGCGCCCGCCTGGGCCCGCACCCACTCGCAAGCCTCATCCGTGAAACGCAGGTCGACACCCTCGTCCTGCCAGTCCGGCGTCTGCAGCCCAGGACGTTGATAGCCGTATGCGGCACGCAGCACCGCCTTCGGCTCGCAGGGGAGCCCGACCGTGGTGTCCTGGTCCAGGTAGCAGTACGGCGCCATGTCCAACGACCCGGCGATACCGAAGAACCTGTCGAAGCCTCGCTCGACAGGGCCGTCACTGAACCCGGCGGCATAATCGATGTTCGTCCCGTCGTCGACCTCGGCGACCAACGGCGCCCCTGGCGCAAACGCGTCCCAGGCGCGCCCGTCCTTGAAACGCCAACCAAGGCCCAGGTGCCACTTGCCGAAGGCGCCCGTGGCGTAACCCGCGGACCTGAGCACAGACGCGATGGTCGGTCGCCCAGGCTCGATGATCGCGGGTGCATGGCCTATGAGCACGTGCCGTTTGAGGGGGCTCCGCCATGCGTACCGGCCCGTCATGATCGCGTACCGACTGGGTGTGCACACAGCGGAAGCCGAATGGCAGTCAGTCGCCCGGGCCCCCTCGGCGGCCACGCGGTCCATGGCAGGCGTGGGGATCTTCGTCGCCCCATAACAGCCGAGGTCGCCCCAGCCCATGTCATCGGCAAGCACCACGACGACATTGGGGCGCCGGCCTCTGTCTCCCCGGCTCGCCTTGCCGTCGCCCTGCCTCCGTCCACCGCTCTCCTGCTCGCTCACGGTCCTCCTCCGCCATCCACGTCGGCGAAAGCGGCGAACGCGTTCCGCCCCGGCTGGTACGCACCAACCTCCGAGCTCCAAGCGGCAAGCAGCGCCGCCAACCGGGCTGCCACCTCAGGCTCGCTGCCTGCCAGGTCGCTGGCCTCCCCGATGTCCTCCGTCAGGTCGTAGAGCTCAATGGCCCCCGTTTCATAGGAGAGCACGAGCTTCCACTTCCCGTCCCGCACGGCCGCAACAGGGAGCCCGCCCTGGTTGCTGTAGTGCGGGTAGTACCAGAACAGGGGGCCCCTCGAGTGCTCACCACCAAGGAGGGCGCCCATGAAGCTCGTCCCGTCCAGGCACTGCTCGGCGGCGACCCCCACCCCTGCCACCTCGAGCAACGTGGGGTAGAGGTC
>JAJZYO010000062.1 GCA_021798075.1 Actinomycetes bacterium | reverse complement strand
CACCTCCGCGAAGGCACCCTGGTCGGGGTCGGCCCGGAGGAACAATGTCATGGACGACCGAAGCTTCAGCGCGTCGACCGGCCCGAAAACGTCCTCCGCGCTGGCGCCGGCCGGCGCCGCGGCCACTGCCTTGGCGCACTCGACCAGGCGGGTGCCGAGGACGGGGTGGGCCAGGTATTCCCTCGCTTCTTCGAGCGACGAGATGGCGTAGCGGGCGGAGATCGCGCTCCTGGCGAGGCCGGCCAGCTGGGGGAACACGAACCACATCCAGTGGCTCTCCTTCCGCCCCCTCCGCAGTTCCCCGAGCGCACGCTGGTAGGTGCCGCCGGCGTCCTGGGCCGACACGAAGCGCTCGAGGTCGAAGCGGCTGTCCGGCACCAATAGAGACGTTAGCCCGCTACCGATCAACCTAACCTGGGCCGGGATGTCCGTGAGAACTCGACCATGAAGACTCCCGCCCAAGCCTGGAGCGCCCTGGTACAGGCTGTCGGGAGGGCTCGGTCATGAAGGCCCCCGCCCAGGCTCCGGGCACTGCCGTACCCGCCGCCAGCAGCCGGACGGGCCTCGCCCTGGTGGTGATCATGATCGGCGTGCTGATGGCAGCCATCGACACGACGATCGTGGTGCTTGCCCTGCCTGACCTCGAGCGCTCCCTTCACGTGCCGATCTCCGGCGTGGTCTGGGTGATCATCTCCTACCTGCTCGTGATCACTCTCCTGGCCACCCAGGTCGGCCGCCTGGGGGACATGTTCGGCCGGGTGAAGATGTACGAAACGGGCTTCATCATCTTCATCATCGGCTCGGCGCTGTGCGCCCTGGCGACCAACGAGGCGACGATCATAGGTTTCCGGGTCGTGCAGGGGGTGGGGGGCGCCCTCATCAGTGCCAACAGCGGGGCTGTCATCGCCGACACGTTCCCGCCGGAGAGGCGGGGGAGGGCCTACGGGTTCAACGCCATCGGCTTCAATGCGGGGGCCATCCTCGGCATCCTCCTCGGGGGCGTGATCATCACCTACGCATCGTGGCGGTGGATCTTTTGGATCAACGTGCCGGCCGGTGTCGCCGCTTTCGCCCTCGCCCTCCGGGTGCTCCACGACCGGGGGGAGCGCCGGCACCAGCAGCTGGACCTGGCCGGGATGCTGGTACTGGGAACCGGCTTGTTCGGGGTGCTGTGGGCCATGACCAAGCTGTCCACGAGCGACTTTACGGGTGAGGTCGTGACGGCGCTAGCCGGCGGGCTGGTGCTGCTCGTCGTGTTCGTCTTCGTCGAACGGGTGCGCCGGGCGCCCATGCTCGAGTTGTCGTTGTTCCGCATACCGACGGTGAGCCCGACCTTCCTCGCGTCGCTCTTCCAGGCCATGGCCAATTTCGCCGTGTTGTTCATGGTGATCATGTACCTGCAGGGGGTGCGCGACTTGACCCCGTTACGGGCGTCCCTCTTGCTCGTGCCCGGGTACGTGGTGGGGGGTTTCATAGGGCCGTTCGGGGGCCGGTTGGCCGACCGCGTCGGCCCGGTGTGGCCGGCGACCGTCGGGTTGGGCGTCCAGATCTTGGCGCTGTTCTTCTATTCGCGCCTCGCCCCGGGTACGGCCCTGTGGCTGGTCGTGGTGGCTGCGGTCGTGAACGGCATCGGCGCAGGGGGGTTTTTCCCCGCCAACCAATCAGCCGTGATGAAGGCGGTCCCGTCCCGGCAGTTCGGCTTGGCATCGGGGATGCTGCGCACCTTCGCCAACGTCGGCATGGTCTTTTCCTTCGCCGTCGCCATCCTGGTGTCGGCCAGGTCGATCCCCCGGGGCCTCGCGTTCGCCATCTTTGTCGGCACGACGCACCTGTCGCACCACCTCGCCGGAACGTTCACGACCGGCCTCCACGCAGCCTTCCTGTCCTCGGCCGGCATCATGGCCCTAGCTGCGCTGCTCTCGGCGACACGTGTGTTCCATCACCGTGGCACCGGCGGGTTGGCCGGCGGTGGGGCGGCGCCGGGCGCCACCCCTGCGCCCGCCGGCGAACGCTGAGGTCAACTCGTGGCGCCACCGCCGGTCTCGGTGGAGGCCCCGCCGGGGGTACCCCCCGCTTTTGTCGCCGTCCCGCCGGCGTCACCGCTCATCCCTCCGCCGGTCCCGGTAGCCGCCCTGCCGGCGTCACTGCTCATCCCTCCGCCGGTCCCGGTAGCCGCCCTGCCGGCGTCACCGCTCGCCGTACCGAACCCGCTACTGTCGGCGGAACCTCCATTGGTGCCAGCCGCGCCCGCCGTTGACCCGCCGGCGCCGTAGTCGCCCTCTACCTCTTTCGGCCGGAACTTCTGGGCGAGCTGGACGGTCGCCGCCGCGGCACCGAGGGCCAAGCCGGCGCTGGCCAGCGCCCAGCCGGCACCGTAACGACGCTTGCCGAAGAGGCGGTCGAGCGAAAAGCCGCCCGGGCCGAGCTCGGCCAAGGCGAAGGCCGCAGCCATCAACGTCAGGTTGTACTCATAGCCCCCCTTGTGGGACCAGAACCCGTTCTTCAAGTGCACCTTGTTTATGGCGACAGCCTGGGAACCCATGATCATCGAGGGCCCGAGCGGGGAGAGGAACCCGGCCGCGGTGAGCCCGCCTCCCACGGTCTCGGAAAGGGCCACGGCCCAAGCCTGGTACTTGGGAGGGTGGAGGCCGAGAGACTCCATCATCTTGGCTGTCCCCTCCAGCCCCGGGCCCCCGAAGCTCCCCTTCAGCTTTTGCAGGCCGTGGCCCATGATGATGCCGCCCACGGTTGTGCGGAGCGCGAACTTGGCAAGTCCCATAGCGTCTTCCCTCCTGGGTTTCTGGCAAGGCTCTGAAAGGCTGCAATTTAGCCCGTTCGTGGCGCAAAGGCAGATGCCGAGGGGTGGAGGTGCCCTGAGCCGGAAAGCCGCCGGTCGGCGGGGAAGCGGGCGCACAATGGGTGAGTGCTCTTTCTCCTCTTCAGCATCGTGGTCGGAGGCCTGCTGATCGGACTGCTCGGCCGGCTTGTCGTCCCGGGGCCCAACCCGATCGGGTTGTTGTGGACCCTGCTGTGCGGCTTGGGCGGCGCCGTGATAGGTGGGCTGGTGGCCGGCCTGCTCTTCCACCGCCCGGGTGCCCACTGGTTCCTCACCCTGGTCCTCGAGGTGCTCGCTGCCGCCCTGCTGGTCTGGCTGCTCAGCAAGCGGCGCCGCCGGCACCCGGTGTGACCCGCGTCCACCTGGCGCGCCACGGGCGTAGCTCGCTAAAACGCGGCGAGCGCAGATGGCAACGGTAGTGTCCCGATATGGACACATGGGACGCCATCAGGGCGCGGCGCAACGTACGTTCTTTCCGGGACAAGGCGATCGCAGAGGAGGACCTGCGCCGCATCCTGGAGGCGGGCCGCAGAGCGCCGTCGGCCAACAACCGCCAGAGGCGGGACTTCGTCGTGTCGACTGACCGCGCCCAGCTCCAAGAGCTAGCCAAGGCGTGGCAGGGCGCGGGCCACGTCGCGACGTCCGCGGCGACGGTGACCCTCGTGCTGCCCAAGGCCGAAGCCAATGCCCACGAGCTCGACCTCTTCGACGCCGGCCAAGCGACCCTCCAAATGATGCTGGCGGCCGCCGACCTCGGTATCGGGAGCGGGCACGCCTCGACGGGCGACAAGGCGGTCGTCCGCCGGGTGCTCGGGCTGCCCGAAGACCGCGACCCGGCCTATTTCATCGCCTTCGGGTACCCGGCCGGCCGGCCCCTCCGGCCCCTCGCCCGGCTCAACCGGCGCCCCTTCGAAGAGGTAGTGCACACCGGGCGCTGGTAGCCAGCTTGCGTGAGTGAGTGCTCACTCGCTAATGTGATGCCGGCGGGCGGGCGCTCGCAAAAAGACGAGGAGCAGCGCACCAGGAAAGGGAGGGCGCCATGAGCGAGTCGGGCCAGTTCAACCAGGCGAGAGCCGGCGCCGGCTCCCTGCGAGCCACTGCGGCGGCGGGGAGGCGGGAGAAAAACAAGTGGTGGGTGCTGGTCGCCATGGTCTTCGGGCTCTTCATGCCCATGCTCGACAGCCTCGTCGTGAACGTCGCCCTCCCTACCATCCACCGCAAGCTGGGCGCGGGCGTGTCGGACCTGCAGTGGATAATCGATGCCTACACGCTCACTTTTGCCAGCTTCATGCTGAGCGGCGGCACCCTCGCGGACCGCTTCGGGCGCAAGAAGTTTTTCATCCTCGGGCTCGTGGTGTTCACGACCGGGTCTTTGCTGTGCGGGCTTTCGTCGAGCATCGGGGAGCTGATCGCATTCCGCGCGCTGCAGGGTGCTGGCGGCTCGCTCTTGCTACCTGGTTCTTTGGCCATCATTTCTGCCACCTTCCAGGGGAGGGAAAGGGGTGCCGCCATCGGGGTCTGGTCGGCCATGTCCGGCGTGGCAGTGGCCGTCGGCCCGCTCATCGGGGGCTACCTCGTCCAAAACGTCAACTGGCAGTCGATCTTTTTCATCAATGTGCCTGTTGGGGCCGTCGCAGTGGTGCTCACTTCGCTCGTCGTGGCCGACTCGAGGGACCTTTCCCGCGCCCGGCGCATCGACCCGCCGGGGGCGGTGAGCGGGACGCTCGGCCTCTTCTTCCTCGTCTATGCGACGATCGAGGGCAACTCCAAGGGCTGGACGAGCCCGCTCATACTCGGCTCGTTCGCATTGGCGGCGCTCCTCCTGGTCACGTTTTTGTGGGTGGAGGCTCGTAGCGACTCGCCCATGCTGCCGTTGAAGCTCTTTTCCAACCCCACCCTTTCTGCCGCGATCGCCACGGCGGTAGCGGTCTTTTTTGCCCTCTTCGGCATGACCTTTTTCATGTCGCTCTACCTACAGAACGTGATCGGTTACGACCCGGTCGCGACCGGCATAAGGATGGTCCCCTTTACGGTCATGATCCTCTTGATCGCGCCGGTCTCCGGGCGGCTCTCCGACCGCTACGGCTCGCGCTGGTTTATGGCCGGGGGGACCGCAGTCCTCGCCGGCGGCCTGGCGCTGTCGCTTCGCATGCAAGCCAGTTCGGGCTACCTGGACGTGATCTTCCCGGCCATGGTGGCGATGGGCGCCGGCATGGCGCTCACTATGGCGCCCCTGTCATCGGCGGTGATGAGCTCTGCGCCGCCGCGCCTCGCCGGGACGGCGTCGGCCACCCAGACGACTTCCCAGCAGGTTGGAGGCGTTTTCGGGATAGCGGTCCTCGGTGCCGTGGTGACGGGAGCGTTCAAGAGCGACTTCCCGTCTTGGCTCGCCCGGGCTGGGTTGCCGGCCCGGGCCGTGGGCACCGTTTCTTCGCGCCTCGGAGCTGCCGCGTCCTCGGGCACTCTGCCCGCCGCCGCCCTGCGGCGTTTGCCGGCGCCGGCGCGCTCGCTTGTGCTCGGGGCCGTGCACCAGTCTTTTGTGGGCGCGCTCCACGACGGCCTCTACGTGTCGATCGGGTTTGCGTTGCTGGCATCGGCGATAGCCGCGATTTTCGTGCGCACCCACGTCCGGGGCCGGGCCGCCGCTGGCGAAGCGATGGCCGAGCCGGAGCGGGCAAAGGGGGCCGTCGTTGGGGCCTGAGCCCGCCACGCGCCGCGACCTGCGCGACACCATCCTCGAGGCCGCGAGACGGGTGATCGACGAGCAAGGGCTCCAAGCGGCGACGACGCGGCGCATCGCGGAGGTGGCGGGGTGCGCAGAAGGCACCATATACCGGCATTTCGAGGACAAGCACGAGCTCTTCCACGAACTGCTGGCCGCCAGCGCCCCCGAGTTCCTCCCCCTGGTCGCCGAGCTCCCCAGCCTCGCTGGGCAGGGGACCTTGCGCGGCACGCTCTGCGAGTTTGGCGTGGCGGCCTTGCGGTTTTTCCGCGCCGTGCTGCCCTTCGTGGGCGGGTCGATCGTCGACCCCGAGCTTCGCGAGCAGCAAAGGCAGCGCTTCAACGCGAAGGACAGGGGCCCGGTGCATTCTTTGAGGCAGCTCGAACGGTACCTGCGGGCGGAAGACGAGCTTGGGCGTCTCGGCCCGGGGCTGCCGGTCGAAGGCGCTGCAGCCGCCCTCTTGGGCGCGGCCTTCTCCAAGGCGTACCTGGACATCTGGCTCGGGCCGGAGGTGCTCGGGGCCCGGCCGGACGAAGATTTCGTGGCCGGCGTCGTCGAGGCGCTACTGCAGGGCCTCCTTCCTCGCCGCAGCTAGACCGAGCAGCGCTGGACGCGGGCAAAAGGTGCCGAAGGCCTGGAAGCCTACCGCCGGGAAACCAACGTTGAGAGCATCGACCGGTTGCCGGCCCTCCCGTCGGGCCTTGGGCGGGCACGGCTTGCCTGGACTGCGTGGCCGGCGCCGGCTATGCCTCCGGGGCTGCGCGAGGTTGGCAGGAATCGTACGATTTCCTCCTCGTACGGCCGGTTTCGTTCCCCACGCCGCTCGTCTTCACATGGGACGGCAATGTGCTGCCTTACCTTCCAGAGGGTTGGGGGAGGGTCAAAGCTCCCTGAGCCTAGTGGCGGCCAGGCGCCTGGCGCGTCTTAGATCTTGGCCTGATCTTGGCCTGATCTTGGCCCGGAACTCGACGAGATCGCCCGCCGGCTCGGTCTGGCGCCGCCGTACGCCGGTGCTACAAGCGAGGGCGGTTGTAGCGGCGCACGTAGCCGGGCACCGGCGCCGCCACACCGCTGTCTGGCACGGGGTTGCCCGCCACGACACGGAGCGGGACCTCGCCGGCCCATATGCCCTCGAGGGCCAGGTCCTCGGGGTCCTCTTTGGGCCCGCCGGCACGCACTTTCGCCGAGGCTTCGGCAATCACGAACTTCGTCACCCTCGTCGCCCTGAGCTCTTCCTTGGACGGGGGCCGTGCGTCGCCGGCCCGGCCGGGCAGTACGTGGTCGACGATCGCGAGCATGGCTGCCCGTTTTTCCTCCAGGTCGGTGACTTCGCTCGCCGGCCCGTAACAGACAACCGAGCGGTAGTTGACCGAATGGTGGAACGCCGAGCGTGCGAGCACGAGGCCGTCCACCAATGTCACTGCGACGCAGGCGCCGACGGCGGCCTCCGTCGAGCGGAGCGCGTGGTTGGCCGGGGCGCCGTGGAGGTACAAGATGTCCTCGACCCGGGCGTAGAGCGTGGGCAGCACCGCGGCGCGGTCGCCGGCGGAAAAGCCGAGGTGGCAGACCCAGCCCTCGTCCAAGATGGCGTGCACAGCGGCGCGGTCGTAGCGGGCACGCTCGGGCAGCCGGCGGACCTTGGTCATAGGCCCAGGGCCGAAGGACTCCCTGGGCTCGTGGGATGCGGGGCTCATTAGTTCGGAAGAATGTTATAGTACATTGCGGTGAACATACCAGCACATAGACCTTACCGCGGGGCGGGCCGGACGTCCAGCGAAATTGTCCACGACGTCGAGCGCGCCCTGCGCCAAGGGGAGATCGGCCCGGGTGACCGGCTACCTTCGGTCCGGCACCTGGCAGAGGAACTGGGGTTGTCGCCGGCGACGGTCGCTTCGGCCTACCAGGAACTGGCCCGGAGGGGCGTAACGACGGGGGGCCCGGGCCGCGCCGGCACGCGTGTGCGCGAGCGCCCCCCCGTGGCCACCCGGTCCGCCCTACCGGTGCCGCCCGGGGTGAGGGACCTGCGCAGCGGCGAGCCGGACCCCGAACTGCTGCCCGAACTGCCCAAGGTGGAGCTGTCCCGGCGTTCGTACTCCGACCCACCGGTCTCCCCGCGGCTCCGTCGCGTGGCCGAGCAGGACTTTGCCGCCGATGGCGTGGGCCCTTGCCACCTGGCCGTCGCCGGCGGGGCGCTCGACGGCGTGGAGCGCGTGCTGGCGGCGTGGTTGCAGCCCGGGGACATGGTCGCGGTGGAGGACCCCTGCTACAGCGCGGTGCTCGACCTTCTCGCCGCCATGGGCCTGGAGGCTGTCCCCATGGCGGTCGACGACCTGGGCCCCCGTCCCAGCGAGCTGCGCGCCGCCCTCAGGCGGGGCGCGAGAGCAGCCGTGTTCACCCCGAGGGCGCACAACCCGACCGGCGCCGCCTGGGACGCGGGGCGCGCCGCCGAACTGCGCCAACTGCTCGGTGCGCACCGTGAAGTGCTCGTGGTCGAAGACGACCACGCCGGGTCGGTGGCCGGGGTCCCCTTTTACACGGCGGCGGGGGCGACCGAGCATTGGGCCACGGTGCGTTCGGTCTCCAAGTGGCTCGGGCCGGACTTCCGCCTGGCCGTGCTCGCCGGCGACGAGGCGACCGTGGCCAACGTGGAAGGGCGCCAGGCGCTCGGGACCGGCTGGGTGAGCTACCTGCTCCAAGACACGGTGGCCGCGCTGTGGTCCAGCCCGTCCATCCGGGAGGTGCTCGAGCGGGCGACGGCGACCTACGCGCTCAGGCGGACCGCACTGCAGCGCTTCCTCGCCGGCGCCGGGCACACGGTCTCGGGGCGGTCCGGGCTCACGACCTGGCTGCCCGTCGACGACGAGTTCGGCGTGGTGAGCGGGCTCATGGAGGCGGGCTGGGCGGTGGCGCCCGGAGCGCGGTTCCGGGTGGCGTCGCCGGCGGCGGTCCGCATCGGCCACGGCACGCTCCGCCCCGAAGAGGCCGCCCGGTTTGTGGCCGACCTGTCGGAGGTCCTGCGCCGGCCACCGCGAAGATCGGCCTGACCCGCCCCCTGGCCCTCCGGCTGCCTGCCCCTTCGGCTGCCTGGCCCTCCGGCTGCCTGGCCCTTCGGCTGCCTGCCTTTGGCCGTATTGCAAACTTGTAGACGAAAACGGCTTATATGACCACTTTCGTCTACAAGAATGCGCTCGAGCCGCCCGCGGCCAGCAACTGGCTCGAGTGGTACGACTCCATACTCGTCCGCCCTACTAAATTCCCCACTCCGCCGGTACTCAGCTGGGACAACGACGACAACGACATCTTGGCCTACCTCTCCAAGGGCTGGGAGAGGGCGAAAGCTCCATCAGGGGCGGGCTGGGCGGTCTCGGGACGCGAGGTGAC
>JAJZYO010000061.1 GCA_021798075.1 Actinomycetes bacterium | reverse complement strand
CCGGTTTTTCCGTTGGAGCTCGTCCAACCATTGCTCCGCTGTCTGCGGCCGTACAGTTGCCACCACTGCGTATAGGCCCTGTCCGCAGCTGGCCAAGCGTTCGGCGGTCAGGCCGGGGATCTGAGGTGGGCCTTTTGGCATCTTGCTCCTTAATCCTTTCAGATGTCCCGGCAAGTCTAGTCATAGGTGATCAGCCGGGCCAGATCAAGGAGTACGAGACCGTAGGCCCTGGCCCCGAGATGAACGCTCTCACCTGGGACTGGGCCCGCCTAGTCGACCAACAGGTGCCGTACCTCTGGTACGCGACGAAGGTGTACCAATTCCCCTTCTCGACTACCCACTACACCGATTACCCGCCGCTCAACTCCAAGGTATAGCGGAAGCCCAAACGTCAAGCGTGCGAGTGGCGCGAGCGGGCCGAAACGCGATGGTGGTGCCGGGCTGGGCGAGGGCGACCGATCTCTCGTCGGCCCGGCCCTTACCGCCACCCCCAGACGGGATGAAGCCTCACAACGACCTACGGCCGGCATTCTGAAATGGCACATGTGACGCGCGGCGCCTAGGCCCCCTCACCCCCACCAGAACGCGGACGCCACGATCACGTAAAGCGCTACCAGGGATACTCCTTCCAGCCACGAGTACTCGCCGTCGTAGATGACTATCGCCACAGCGAGAGTTGCGACCGCTAGGGCCGCTACCAGCATTGGCTGAAAGACGAGGACAAGGTGCGCCGGCCCGAGGGCCGGGCTGATCAAAACGAGTACGGGGGTAAGAAGCAGTGCTATCTGGAGAGGGCTGTTCAGGATCGTGCTGACGGCGTAGTCGGGCCGGGCCTTCCAGGCCAGCCAGACGCCCGCGGCGTGCTCGACCGCATTGGAAGCGACGGCGACGATCACGAGGCCCGCAAAGGCCGGCGATATCCCTAGCGACCTGGTCGCGGGCTCGAGGGCTGCCACGAACCAGTCCGAAACGGGAGCAGAAGCCGCTGTGGCGCCGATGAGGAGGCCCAGTGTGACGGGTAGGGTCCAGGTGACGCCGCGCCGGCTGGCCCTGGAAGATGGTAGGGGGTCCGCTTTACTGGCAGCCGGGCCAAGGGCTGCCTCGCTGGCGGGTTTGCCATCAGGTCGCGACGGAGCGCCGAAGAGCCAAAACGGGATGCTCACCACATAGACGGCCAATAAGACCACCGCCGCGACGTCGGAGATGGCGCCGGCATGGCGCGCCACCGGCGTGTTGAGCCGGACGGCGAGCGTTGGGACGGCCATCGACGCAACCGCCAGGACAAGCAGCGTGAGGGACATCCGCGGCGCCTCGGGATCGAATCTCTGGGTGCCGTGACGGGCTGCGCCGAAGGCGAAGGCGAAGCCGAGCACCAAAAGCAGGTTGCCGAGTACCGAGCCGATCAGTGCTGCTTCTACTACCTTTACAAGGCCGGCGCGCAAGGCAAAGATAGAGAAGAGCAGCTCGGGGAGGTTGCCAAGCGTCGCCTGGAGCATCCCCGTCGGGCCGGGACGGAGCCTGAGGCCGATTTGGTCCAGGGCTTGCCCAACTAGGGCTGCTAGGGCAGCCAAGGCGAGGCCGGAGATCGCAAAGCGCGCGATGTCGGGCGCTCCAGCCGCTGTGGCTGCGCCGCTCGCGGCAACCAAGGCGGCGCCCGCGACCATGAAGCCGCGCTGCGGAACGGTCACAGGGCCTGCCGTCATCGCGCTCGGAGCTCGTAGCGCACTTGGCGTGGGCGCCCAGGAACGCGTAGGCGCCTAGGTGCCGGTTGCGGTCTGAGTCGCGGTGGCGGGGGCGGTTCGGGCGGCGTTGGCATGGGCAGGACCAGGGGCGACCTTACAGCCCGAAAGGTCCCTGACAGGTACCCTTGGAGCGCAAAGGCGCCTTCGACCACCCACCTGCAACGGGTCTGGTCCGAGGTTGCAGGGCCCCAAGGCCTGCCGGCGCTCCCCCGCCACTGTTCCAGTGGGATCGGCCTTTCGGGCGCGGGTAGAGTGTCAGGGCGCCCAGACGCCGGGCGGCGTGGCCGAGTGGTCCAGGCAAGGGCCTGCAAAGCCCTCTACAGCGGTTCGATTCCGCTCGCCGCCTCCAGCATTTCTTCACGCTAGACTGCAGGTCAGAGGCTATTTCTGGAGTGCCCGGCTCTGTCCGTTAGCGACCGCTGGTGACCCCTGAAAACCCCTATTCCGCGCCCCATCCGCGCCCCATCCGCGCCCCATCCGCGCCCCATCCGCGCCCCGAGGACCAGGAGGCCATCGCCATGAGCTATATCCAGAAGCGCAACGGGAGGTACCGGGCCCGCTACCGCGACCCTCTCGGCCGGGTGACGTCGACCACGTTCGACCACAAGGCCGACGCGCAGCGGTTCCTGGCGGAGATGGAGACGGACAAGCACCGGGGGAGCTGGATCGACCCCCGGCACGGCGAGGTACCGCTCGCTCAGTGGTCGGTGGAGTTCCTCGCCCTGGCTCGGCGGCTGTCCCCGAGCACGCAGGAGACCTACCGGCGAGACCTGACGAAGTACGTGCTGCCGGCGCTCGGCGCATACAGGCTTGGGAGCATCCCGGCGGACGCCATCGAGAACTGGCTGAACGACGAGCTCGAGGCCGGGATCGCCGCAAGTTCAGTGCACCGCCACTACCGCACCCTCCGGCGGGTCTTGCAGGTCGCCGTGGACAAGCAGAAGATCCTGAACAACCCGTGCGACCGGGTCGAGGCGCCGCGCGTCCCCAAGCGGGAGATGGTCTTCCTCGACTGGGGGCAGGCGGTTGATCTGGCCGAGGCCCACAGCGACCGCTACCGAGCCCTGATCTACCTCGCCGTCGACTCCGGCATGCGCTGGAGCGAGCTGATCGGCCTCCGGCGTTCAAAGCTCGACCTGCGCGTCCGCAAGGTGCGGGTGACCGAGCAGCTCGTCCGGCTGGAGACGGGGGAGTGGCTGCGCAAGGAGCCCAAGACGCCGGCTTCCGTGCGGTCGATAACCCTCTCGTCCGTGACCGCCGGAATCCTGGCCCGCCACCTCGAGAGGTTCGCGGCGCCGGGCCCAGACGGGTTGGTCTTCCCCAACGCCGCGGGGAACCCGATCGCCGCGGCGAGTTTCTGGAACAACCACTTCGCACGGGCCCAGCGAGCATCCGGCGTGTCGTGCAGGTTCCACGACCTTCGACATAGCAGCGTTGCCCTGGCGATAGCCGCAGGAGCCCATCCCAAAGCGATCCAAGCGCGGATGGGGCACTCGTCGATCAACGTCACGCTCGACCGGTACGGTCACCTCTTTCCAGAGCTGGACGAAGCGATCGCCGCCTCCTTTTCCGACCAACTATCTGCCGCTCGCTCGCATCGAGAGTCACGGGTCGTCCATGCAGCGTTCGGTGCCTGATGTAACCGGCTTACCGGTCCGCCGGCAGGCGGAGGCGGTTGAGGGGCGACGTTCGGTCGCCGCGTTCTGGCGCTCGTCGGGCTAGGACAGGGCTAGGACGATGTGGGTTGCCGCTTCCAGCTGGCGCACACCGGCCCGTCGTCAGGGGCGATTCTTCTTGTAGAACATGACTTCTTTGGCTGCCCAGAATTGGCGGTTATGTTCGCCGATAGAACCGGCTCCGCCCGGCCTGGAGACCACGGCCAGTTGGAAACCCTTAAGACCTATTTTGCTCACAGCGACCATGCCGGCCAGCGGCTTGGCTACCACGAGGTTCAATCGGCGTACCCGAGCGGCGGGCCAGCCTCGGGCAGTTCAAGCTCTTCGCGCCTCGCCGCCCGGGGAAAGCTCGTGCCGCAGACGGCTCCTCGCTCATCGTGGGCCCCGAGTTTGGCGTGTTAGAGGGCGCGCCTGGCCGCCGGGCTCGCATGTTGTCCATCGCGAAGGTTCTCTTTCGGAGCATCATGAGGAGATGGTGCTCGAACATGCCCTGTTGGACGTCGTTCCGGGTGAAGAGGCTGCCTTCGAGGAGGCCTTCGCCGAGGCCAAGGAGATCATAAGTGCTGCGGCCGGCTTTCGGTCGCTCCGCCTCGGGCGCTGTGCCGAGAGCCGTAGCAGGTACCTCCTCCTCGTCGAGTGGGACAGCCTCGAAGACCATACGGTCGGGTTCCGTGGCTCACCCGCGTACCAAGAGTGGCGCAGGTTGCTCCACCACTTCTACGAGCCGTTCCCCGAAGTCGAGCACTACGAGCCAGTGACAACAGTTCCACGGGTTTCCTGACGTAGTCGTGTGAGCAGGTCGTAAAGCGCACGTTCTGCTCGTAGCGGTCCGCGTCAAACGCACTGGTCGTCCCCGCCATCGTGGCGCTCCCAAGGGCCAACCTTGGCAATGAGTGCTGCCGGACGGCTCAGAGGTGGGACAGCGCGCGGACAGCGCCCTCTTGTGGGCGTCCAAGAGGGCACCTTAGGTCGGCCTCGCGAGCGAGCCGGAGCGACATTCTCGCCTCAGGGTAGCGGGGCGCGCCAAACCGAAATGGTGCTGACCGAGGTGCCCGTGAAGGGCCGGCGGTCCCACCCGTCCCAGCGCCCTTCTGGTTGCAGCCCGGAGATCCTGGCCATGAGGTCGAGCTCGCTCGGCCATGCGTAACGGATGTAGACGGGGTACAGGCGTGCCCCGCCCGCCCCGAGCTCCACGTGCTGGCTGGTCACCGTCTGAGCCGCAGGGTCGTGGCGCGAGCACTCGAGGAACACCCGGTCAAGGCCCACTTCCATGGCGCTCACGCGCTGGCCGCGATCGAAGCGGCAGATGTCGGGCACGAACGCCTCAACCAGGAAGCGCCCACCGGGCAGCAGGTGACGCGAGACGGTGGCGAAGCAACCGAGCTGTGCCTCCTGGTCGGGCAGGGCGAAAAGGGTATTGAAGGCGGCAAAGACCAAGCTGAAGCGCTGGGCCAGGTCGAAGTGGCTGAAGTCGCCCATGTTCACCGTCACCCGGTCGCCGCCCGGCTTAACCTGCAGCTTGGCCACCATCGCCTGGGACGAGTCGATGCCGTGCACCTCGAGCCCCCTAGCGACCAAGGGGAGCGCGAGCCGGCCGGTGCCGATGCCGAGCTCCAGTACCGGCCCCTCACCGGCCAGCTCCTCCAACAGCTCCACCTGCGCAGGGCGGGCGCCCTTTACGCGTTCGTCGTAGACCTCAGCGGTGCGCTGGCCGTAGGTAGCAGCGTCGTAGCCCTCCATGGACGAAGCATGGTGGGCGTTGGTGGAGCGGGCAAGCGATTTTGGGCGCAAGCCAAGCCTTCGGGTCCCCGCCAGGCTGAGAGAGGGGGACCAGCCGACGCTAGCGTGGTGAAGTGCCAGATGAGGAGTGGGTGACGAAGGCCACCTACGATGCTGTTGCTACTGATTACGCGCAAAGGACCGCCGAGGCCTGGCCGCTCGTGCTTGAACGGGTCGCGGTCTTCGTCAAGGGTTTGCCTGCGCGCCCGCGTGTCCTCGACATCGGGTGTGGCCCGGGGCGTGACAGCCGCCTGCTCGCCGAGCGCGGGGTGCGGGTGGCGAGCATCGACATCTCCGCCGCCATGCTGGCCGCTGGCCAGTTGGTGGCTGCGGCCCAAGCAGACATGAGAGCGCTGCCGGTGCTGTCCTCGACCTTCGCCGGCGCCTGGTGCCAGGCGGCCCTGCTGCACGTGCCCCGCAGTGATGTCCCGAACGTGCTCGCTGAGCTTGGCAGGGTGCTCGTGCCAGGCGGGTTGCTCCACATCTGCACCGCGGAAGGCAGCGGAGAGGGGTGGGAGCCCTACCCCCGCGGGCCGGGCCAGCGCTGGTTCGTCTACCACAGCGAAGAGGGCTTGGCCACCCTGTTGGAGGGGAGCGGCTTCGAAGTCCTCGAGGTGATGAAGGCCTCTGCGGGGCGCGACTGGCTCAACATCCTGGCCCAGAAGGTCCCGACCCCACTAGAACAGGCAACCCGGCACCGGTACCTCTAGTAGCGCAACGGCTTCCCAGGAGACCCGACCGGGATTTGATTGGCCGTTTTCGCGGGGTTAGTTGGTGGAGCAGGGGCTCTGGCTTCCAGTGCCGGAGCCGCACGTCAGTGCCCTGTCGCCACAAGCCGATCTACGGTTCTTATGGCCAACAGCCACCCGGCGAGCGTCGTGGACTTCACCACCAGCCCGGTGCCCAAGGCAGCTTCGAACTCGGGCAGGGTGACAAGCCCTGCCGATACGAGCTCGGCTCAGGGTTGGTCCGGACCAAGGAGCAGTCGGAGCCGAAAAAGACGTGCATGCGAGCTCCGCTTCGCCGGCTGTGAGTGAAGAAGCTGCCGACGTGGGCCAAAACCAGCGGTAGCACGCCTACTTCCTCGGAGCATTCCCGCCGTACGGTATCCCCGAGCGGCTCTCCCTGGTGAGGGTACCGCCAAGGTCGAGACCCTGACGTTGTCACAGAGGCTAGGACTTGGCCCACCGCCCGGCTGCCATGGCGTTCTGCAGCCGCTTGGCCCTCGGCGGGCACCGGAGCTCTGCCGACGGTGGGAAACTGGCCCTGTGAGCGGTGACTACCCAGTCGAGCTGTTGGCCCGGGAGCCGGCGCCCCCGTACGTGGGCGAGGGCCCTTTCGCTCTGTGGCATTTCAGCGAGAACCCTTATCTCGGCCGGTTCCGGCCTCGCACGTCAACAACGAACCCCGGTTCCCAGCCCCTCGTCTGGGCTGTCGATAGCCGTCATGCCCCTATGTTCTGGTTCCATCGGGACGGCCCGAGAGGCTGCATCTGGACCGTGTCGACGACCACGGCCGGAGACCGTGAGCGCTTCTTCGGCCAAAGTGGGGCTGACCGGGTCCACGTAATTGAGTCGGCCTGGTTGGGCAGGGTGCAGTCCTGTCGCCTCTACGCCTACCGTTTGCCTACCGAGGCTTTCCGCCCGCATGACGTAGGTGGCTACTGGGTGGCCGACAAGGCTATCGAAGCGCTCGAGCGGGTCGTGGTCGACGACCTCCTCGGCAAGCACGCCGCTGCCGCCATAGAGCTGCGGGTGTCGCCGTCTATCTGGCCCTTTTGGCGGCGCGTGGCCGTCTCTACGGTGGAGTTCAGTGGGTCGCGGTTGGCGAACTCCGCCGCCCACCCCGAGCGTTTCGCGTAAATGTTGTGCAACTTGACAACCTTCCCGCGCAAAGGCGAAGCGGAACACGGGCGTGAGCTCACCGGGGACAGCGGGTGGCCCCGCGCGTGAACATGGCTACAGGCGTGGGGATGTCCTAAAGCTGATCGAGTTCTGCTCACTAAGCCAAAAGCTCTCGGGGACCACAAAGATCTGGGAGCATGCCGTTGTTATGTGGCAATGGTTGCCCAGCAACAGCCCGGTCTATTTACCGGCGCCCGTACCCTCGATGTGGTGGCGTCGCCCTGCTGCCCTCGGGAGCTTGCTTGCCAACCCTACGAGCAGCCATGTGTGCTACGAAACGTCCTGATGCCTATAGAGATTGTCTTCGAAACTCACTCGACAACTGAAGACAACGAAGCTGGGCGCGCTACAGGTTGGCTGCCCGGGCGCCTGTCGGCACGCGGCCGCGAACAGGCGGCCGAGCTTGGGCGGCGCCGGGCCGCGGACGGCCTGGCAGCTGTGTTCTCCTTTGCCTAGGTCTTTCATCAGACCGGAAAAGCCTTGTGTAGAGGCAGTTTTCGGTCCGGATAGTAATGGTCATTTACGGTCACGAACGGGGAGGAGGAATTGTGGGAAAGCACGGTGTGAATTGCTCGGGGAAGGTCTTCGGCGAGACCGAAGAGGGAACGGCAGCGGTGCTTTTCAGTCGGGGGGCCTGCCGAGTGTGCTGCGCGTTCGAGGGACTTCGCCAGCTTGGCCCCTATAGGTCGGAGGCCACCTTGGCCTTGTTGTAGATGCGAACCGAGGAGGAGCCGTGTCCGAGCCTGTAGTGCTACCCCAGTTGTTGACGATGTTTTGCAACCCGGGCACTGCCTGCTTGCGGCCCTCGCAGGCCCTGGCCCGTCCGACAGAGCCGCTCCCCGTTCGCTCCCTCCCTTCTTCGGAACTCTGTTACCATTGTCAACGTGGCCCGGGAACGCCACCAGCGCAAGCAGGTCGAGGCGGCGCTCCGCTTCGCCGAAGAGGAAAGCTGTCGCGTTGAAGTGCTCCACTCCGGCCACACCTGGGGCGCAGTGGTAGCGCCCAATGGCCAGCGGCTCCGGGTGTGGAGCACCCCGACGGACGCCGACGTGGCCGCCAAGATGATCCGCCGATTCGTTCTGAGAAACCAGGAGGCACCGTCATGAAGAGCTTCGCGTTCCGGGTCCGCTTACGTGGCGGCCTCTCCGACGCCGACGCCGACCGCCTCTACGAAGGGCTGGGCGAAGAGGTGGCCGTCGAGGAGGGGCCGAAGGGCTCCTTCGTGGCTTTCGAACGGCAAGCCGACTCGTTCCTGGAGGCCGTCCTCGACGCGGTCGACGAGGTCGTCGCGCTCGGCTTCGAACCCCTGGCCGTCGAAGATGAACTTGTGTCTATGGCAGATATCGCCGAGAGGTGCCGTCGGACCCGTCAGTCGGTGTCGATGCTGGTGAGCGGTCGGCGCGGCCCGGGAGGCTTCCCCCGACCAGTTGCCGGCAACGTCCGCAGCCCGCTGTGGCACTGGGCCGACGTCGCGGCATGGTTCGAGGCCAAGGAGGGTGGCGAGGAGCGGTTCGACGACCGGCTCCGAACCCTAGCCTCCATCAACGGTGAGCTGGCGAACCGGGCCCTTGCTCGCGACCGGCCCCAGGAGCTAGAGCGCATCCGCCGGCGCCTAGCCGGGTGAGAGCGAGGACCGCTTCTCGCGGCTCCCCACGCCCTTTGGGCGACCGATAGAGCGTCCCGCTCCGGCCCGTTTCGGACCGCTCGTGACCGAGCGCTCGCGCCCCGAGCGCGCCCCGCCACGCCCCCCAGGCACATCTGCAAGCCTCTGACAAGGGGGAATAGGATGCCAGGCAAGGGCCTCCAACGCCCTCTACAGCGGTTCGATTCCGCTCGCCGCC
>JAJZYO010000060.1 GCA_021798075.1 Actinomycetes bacterium | reverse complement strand
ACCTCGCCCCATCGCCCGCTCCCCGCCCCGCCGGCGGCGGGAGCACCTCGTAGGCCTTTTGGCCCGGCCAGACGTAGCCGTAATCGCTCCTCGCCAGCTGGTCTACGTATGACTTTTGATGGAGGTGGACGTTCTCGGAGGAGAGCTTGGCGTCCTCGGCCCCGAGCACAGCGATGGTCCGTTGCGCCTGGGCGATCTGGTTCTTCTGGGAGAGATAGGTGCGGAGCGGGTAGACGAAGAGGTACATGGCGCCCGAAAGCGCCAGCACACCGAAAGCCACCTTCAGGGCCAGGCGCATGCGGTTCCCCAGCTGTTGCTCGTGTGACGGCTGTGACTCAAGTGAACAGTGAGCTTAGCTCATCTCGGCGCCAGTTCAGGTCTCCTCGCCCGCCTTGACCTCTTCCCAGAGTTGGTCGAGGCGCTCTAGCCCGAGCCCGGACAGCTCCTCACCGCTTCGGAGAGCGAGCTCTTCCAGCGCCTGGAACCGCCGGCGGAACTTGGCCGCCGCCTCCCGCAGCGCCGCCTCGGGGTCGATTTTCAACTTGCGGGCCACGTTGACCGCCGCGAACAACAGGTCGCCGAGCTCGTCTCGCTCCGCCGGCCCACCGGCCCCGGCACCGCCGGCTGCGGCTCCCGGGCGGCCGGCGCCGGCAGCCAGGGCCTCCTCCAGTTCGGAGAGCTCTTCGCCGACCTTGGCGAGCGCCCCGCCGGCGCTCTCCCAGTCGAAGCCCACCGATGCGGCCCTACCCTGCACCTTGTAGGCGTAGAGGAGCGCCGGCAGGTTGCGGGGGAGGCCGTCCATGAGGCTCGCCCTGGTGCTGGCTTGCTCGTTGCGTTCGGCCCGCTTGATCTGTTCCCAATTGCGCGAGACGTCCTCGGCCGTCTCTGCCGCCACGTCGCCAAAAACGTGAGGGTGCCGGCGCACGAGCTTGGCGTGCACCCTCCGGGCGACGTCGCCGAGGGCGAACTGGCCTTCCTCGGCGGCGAGGACGGAGTGGGCGACCACCTGGAACAGCAGGTCGCCGAGCTCCTCTTCGAGGTGTTCGTACCCGGCGCCGTCAGGACCGAGCTCTTCGATGGCCTCGAGCGCCTCGTACGCCTCCTCCAAGAGGTAACGGGTCAAGCTCTGGTGGGTCTGCTGGCTGTCCCAGGGGCAGCGCCTGCGCAGCGTGCGGCCGAGCTCCTCCAAGCGCACGAGCTCGCCGGCAAAGGGCGCCCCGAGCTCGGGCACCCACAGGCTCGTCAGGTGGTCCGGCTCGACGCGGTCGACCTCGTCCCAGGGCACGGAGAAAACCGACTCGTCAGGGAGGCCGAGCCGGCGCAGCACGGTGACACGGACCGGGCGCCCGAGCTCCCCGAGGTCGTCGAGGACGGCCCCCACGGCCAGCTTCACCTCCGAGAGCACCTGGGCCGAGTCGCACTGGCCCACGAGGAGCGGGCTGTTCCTCCCGGCGGACTCGAGCCCGAAGCGCTGCCCGTCGACCAGGCTCACCCCCGCCGACAGGGGGTCTACCCCGAGGCGTTCGAAGGCCAGGTCGACAAAAGAGACGCCCGGCAGGACCTCCGTGCGCGCCCGGGGGTCGGCCCGCAGGAGCTCGACGCTTCGCTCCGCGACGGTGGGCGAGCCGGGTACGGCGTAGACGACGTGCCCCTCCGAGGAAGCCGCGCCCACCAGGGCCTCGACTATGCCGGCATAGACCTGCTCCAGGCTTTCGGCCGAGTCGTAGAGGTAGTCGAAGCTACGGGCGCCGTGGACGAGGCTGGCCGAGGGGTGCCGTGAGGTGCGTAACCAGCACGCCTTGGCCGACCGGAGAGCCTCCATGGCCTCGCTCGTGACCAGCCCGGGCCGCCCCGGGCCGAGCCCGACAACCGTGACGAGCGGGAGGGCCCCGGCGGGAGACGAGCCGCCGGTTGGAGACGCGCGACCGGCGGGAGGCGGCTCGCCGGCGGGAGCTGGCTCGCCGGCGGGGGGCTCAGGCACGCTCTCCGAACAGGTCTCAGGCGTGGGCGCCGGGGGGCAGGACCTGCGGGGCGTAGGGCGAGGGCAGGTTGGCCGCCCAGGAGCCGAAGGCCGGGTTGACCCGGACGCGGGCGGCTTTCAGGACACCGATGATGCGCGACTCGCTGTTCGGCTGCCCTTGCGCGCCGCCGGCGGTGGTCACGACCTCGATGTCCCCGGCAATGGCACGGCTGTAGGGGATTTGGCTGCGGCTGGTGACCAGGAGGACCCTGTAACCCCAGTTCTCGCGCAACAAGGCGACATGCCCGGGGGCGAGCGAATTGACCTTGGCCTCGAAGCCGGCCCGCCGCTCCAGGAGCTGCTCGGGCGAGAGGCAGTAGCGGCTTCCTCCCGAGACCGAGGCCGGCGGGGCAGAGGGATTGGCGGTGAGCTGAGCGGCGACGTGCTCGGCCTGCGAGCGGCTGGCAGCCATATTGACGGTCCCACCCCGTCCCGACACGGCCACGTCGTCCTCCAAGAGACAGACCGAAGTCCAAAAGTAGGCTTTGTGCGCGGCGTAGAACTGAGCGTCGGCCTTGGCGTTGCCCAGGGGGAGCACTTGGGCGCGGTAGGCATCGTAGGTAGCACCGCTGGTCCGCGCGGCTTGGCCAACCTCGGACCAGATCGTCGGGTCGTTGGCCCACTCGGCCGACCACGCCGCCGCGACCTGGGTCGTCGTCGGGAGGTTGGACCGTGCGGCCAGGTACTGGTGGAGCGCGACCGCAGTGATCATGTCGGAGAGCTGAAGGGTCGTCCAGTACATCCCGTAGACGTTGGGGCCGGTCCCGTTGCCCTCGACGGTGTTGTTGGGGACATTGGTCTGGCCCTGCGCCTGGGCCTGAGCCTCCTGGGCGAGGAACTGGGCGTCTTGGTACTTGACGAACGCGGGGCTCGACGCCCAATGGCGCGCCTCGGCGGCGAGCTCCTGCACCGATATCGCCTCCCCATTTACGGTCGCTGCGTAAGGGGCCGTGCCGCAACCGGACAAGAGGGCGCCGGCAACGACGGCGCAGAGGCCAGCCCCGGCGAGCGGCTTGGCTCCGGGCCGGCGCAAGCTGCGCAATGACATTGGCTTGGACATCGACTTGCCGGGGAGCAACCCGGTGCGGGCGAGGCTCAACTGGTCGCGTCTCACTCCCACGAGCCTACGCGGGCACCAGTGCCTGGAGCACTTCAACCAGGGCTTGGGCCGGGTCAGTCACGGCGCCTCTTTGCCCGGCCTGTCCCTCGGGCCCGCCCTTTTCCCATTGGCGGGGGCCGCCACCACGCGCCGGGCCGCTCAGCGCGAGCGGGCCGACCAGCTGGGCCTGGTCGTCCTTGTAGACGGCCTTGGGCCAGATGCGCCCGAGCCTCACCTGCTCGCTCGCCCGCAACCGCACCGGGGACACACGAGCCACGAGGCCACCCCGCCAGCTGCCGGCGCCCCCGCTCACGACGGAGATCTCCCGCAGGCCGAGCCGGGCCGCCTCGGCCCGGAGGTGCGCGATGCCGAGGAGCGCTTCTGCCTCGGGCGGCAAGGGCCCGTAGCGGTCCTCCCACTCCGCGCGCACATCTTCTACCTCCTCGTGGGTCGTAAGCGTGGCGAGCCGGCGGTAGGCCTCCAGGCGGAGATCCTCGCGTTCCACGTAACTTTCGGGGAGGTTGGCCGTTACCGGCACGTCGATCTTGATCTCGGCGGGCGGGCGGAGCGTCTCGCCCTTGGCCTCCGCCACGGCCTCGCTCACCATCTGCACGTAGAGGTCGTAGCCAACGGCTGCGATATGGCCTGACTGGTCTTCGCCGAGGAGGTTGCCGGCGCCCCTGATCTCGAGGTCCCGCATGGCGATCTTGAACCCCGAACCGAGCTCGGTGTGCTCGCCGATCGTGCGCAGGCGCTCGTAGGCCTCCTCGGTGAGCTTGCGGTCGGGAGGGTAGAAGAGGTACGCGTACGCCCGCTGCCCTGCCCGCCCGACCCGGCCCCGGAGCTGGTGGAGCTGCCCGAGCCCGAGCATGTCGGCCCGGTCCACCACGAGCGTGTTGACCGTCGGCATGTCGATGCCGGCTTCGATGATCGTCGTGCACACGAGGACGTCGTAGCGGCCCTCCCAGAAGTCGAGCACTACTTTCTCCAAGAGGCCCTCGTCCATCTGGCCGTTGGCGATGGCCACGCGGGCCTCGGGTACGAGCTCGCGCACCCGCGCCGCCACCCCTTCGATGTCCTGCACCCGGTGGTGGACGTAGAAAACTTGGCCTTCGCGCAACAGTTCCCTGCGCACCGCCTCGGCCACCGCCCGTTCGTCGAACTCGCCTACATAGGTGAGGATCGGCCGGCGCTCGGCCGGAGGAGTGGCGATGAGGGACAGGTCGCGGATGCCGGTGAGCGCCATCTCCAGGGTCCGGGGTATGGGCGAGGCGGTCATGGTCAGCACGTCCACTCCGGTGGAGAGCCCTTTTATCGCCTCCTTGTGGTTGACCCCGAAGCGCTGCTCCTCGTCAACCACCAAAAGGCCGAGGTTTTTGTACTTGATGTCGGGCCCGAGCAGCTTGTGGGTGCCGATGACGACGTCGACGGAGCCGTCCGCCAGCCCGTCGGTGACCGCTCGCGCCTCGGCCGGGGTCAAAAAACGAGAGAGCATCTCGACCCTGAGCGGGTAGGGAGCGAAACGCTCGGAAAACGTCTGCAAATGCTGGGCCGCGAGCAGGGTCGTAGGGACGAGCACGGCCACTTGCTTGCCGTCTTGGACGGCCTTGAAGGCGGCCCTGATCGCCACCTCGGTCTTGCCGAAACCGACGTCGCCGCAGACGAGCCGGTCCATCGGCACGGGCGCCTCCATGTCGGCTTTCACGTCTTGGACCGCCCGCAGCTGGTCCCTCGTCTCGGTGTAGGGGAAAGCCTCCTCCATCTCCGCCTGCCAGGGCGTGTCGGAGGGGAAGGCATGGCCCGGAGAGGTAGCCCGCTCCCGGTAGAGGGAAACGAGCTCCTGGGCAATCTCGCGCACCGCCCGGCGCACGCGTTCTTTGGCCCTCGCCCAATCGCTCCCGCCCAAGCGCGAAAGCGAAGGCGTTTCCCCGCCCGTATAAGGCCGGAGAGCATCGACTTGGTCCGAAGGGACGTAGAGCTTGTCGCCGTCCCGGTACTCGAGGAGCAGGTAGTCGCGCTCCACGCCGGCGATCGAGCGTTTCACCATCCCCCCGAAGCGCGCCACCCCGTGCTGGAAGTGGACCACGTAGTCACCGGTTTTCAGGTCGGTGAAGAAAGTCTCGGGGGCAGCCGCCCGCGGCCGCGGCGCGCGGTGCGGCCGCCGCCGCCCGGTGAGATCCCCCTCGGCCAGCACGCCGAACCCGAGCTTCGGGTAGGAAAAGCCACGCTCGATCGGGGCGACCACGACCGAGCTCCCCTCGCCGGCTTCTTCCGCTACTGGGGCGATGACCGCCTCCCCCGCGAGCGCGGTCGACAGCCTCGACGCGGAGGGCTCCGTCTCGGCGCAGACCACGACGGTCGACTTCTTGGCGGAGAGCTCACGAATTTCGGCAAGCACCCGTTCGTTGCCGCCCGCCACCGGGCTCCAGGCCCGCGTGGTGAGCACGGGAACCTTCGGGCCCTCGGGGACGGCCACCATCATCGACACCGACGCGCCGCTCCGGGCGAGGAGCCGGTCGAAGTCGAGGTGCAGACGCGCGAACTCGCCCTGCGCCCCCCAGGTAGCCGCCAGGGCGCCAGCCAGGTCTGCCTCCTCTTCGGCGATCTCGGTGGCCCGCTGGCGCATCCTCGCCGGCTCTACCAGCACGACCCTCGCACCACCCGGCAAGAGGTCCACGAGCAGGTGCTCGTCGGCCGTCAGCCAGGGCAGCCACGACTCCATGCCGTCGAAGCTGTGGCCTTCGGCGAGGCGCTCCCAGGTACCCGCCCCCCAAGGCGCGTCCTCCATCAGCCGGGCAGCCCGCTCGCGCACCTCGGGCGTCGGGAGCAGTTCCCTGCAGCCGAAAACGGCGACCTCGTCGAGGTCCCTCGTCGAGCGCTGGTCGGCGACCGAGAACTCCGAGAGCCTGTCCACCTCGTCCCCCCACAGGTCGACCCGCACGGGAGCGGCCCCAGTGGAGGGGAACACGTCCACGATCGACCCCCGCACGGCCATCTCGCCCCGGTGCTCGACCTGGTACTCGCGCCGGTAGCCGAGCGTGGCCAGCCGGCCGACCAGCTCCTGCTGGTCCACCTGGCCGCCGCGCGCCACCACCACGGGCTCGATGTCCTCGACATGGGGCCCGAGCCGCTGGAGCAGCGCCCTCACCGAGGACACGACCACGGCGGGCACCTGGGCATCGGGCGCCCCGTCGCGCAGGCGGCGCAGGCGCCACATGAGCTCGAGGCGGCGGCCCATCGTCTCGGGGGCGGGGCTCACGCGTTCGAAAGGCAGGGTCTCCCAGGCGGGGAAAAAGGCGACCTCTTCCTCGCCGAGCCATACCCCCACCTCCCGGGCGAGGCGCTCCGCGGCTGCGGCACTCGCCATGGCCACCACGACCGGGCGGCTCTCGGAGACCTCCGCCAGGGCGGCCACCACAAAAGGTTGCGCCGGCTCGGCGACGGCCACGAGACGTTCGGCGCCGGCGACCCACGCCCCCAGAGCAGGGTCGCGGTTGGCCCGCCCCACCAAAGGCGCGAGGGGGCGCCGCCCGTGTGAGGGGCGCGAACTAGGAGCTTCTAGCTGTACGGTGCTTGCCACGGCACCACCATTAAACGCCGGCGGAGCGGGAACTACCGGGGCGGGAACTGCCCGGGGCGGGTGGGCCCTCGGCCGGGCGAGAATTGAACTCGTTTTGCGCCGCGGCTACGCCTTCAGCCAGGAGCAGCTCGACAGCGTCGGCCGCGGTGGACACGGCCTCCTGGAGCTTGGCCCGTTCGGCCCTGGTCGGCGCCGAGAGGACGTGGTCGATACCGGCATCCTTTCCCCCCGGTGGCTTGCCGATCCCGATCCGGACCCTCGAGAACTCGCCGCTCCGGAGCCAGGCTTTTATGCTCTTCAGCCCGTTGTGGCCGGCGAGCCCCCCGCCCGCCTTCACCCGGACCACCCCGATCGGCAGGTCGAGCTCGTCGTGGACCACCACGAGACGGGCGAGGTCGTCGACCTTGAAGCGGCGGACGAGGCGTGCCACGGAACGGCCGGACTCGTTCATGTAGGTCTGGGGGAAGGCGAGGGCCACGCGCTTGTCCCCCACCCTTACCTCAGCCTCGAGCGCCAGCTCCTTGCCCTGCCTGAGGTGTCCACCATGGCGCTCCGCTAGCAGCGCGACGACGTCGGCGCCGACGTTGTGACGGGTCTTCGCGTAGCGCGGCCCCGGGTTGCCGAGGCCGACCACGAGCAGGTCCGGGCCGGAGGTGCCCGCCGATTTGCGGCCCCAGAGCAGGCTGCTTATCCCTCCTCAGCAGGAGCCGCCGTCTCCTCGGCCGCCGGCGCTTCGCCTTCGGCGGCCTCGGCCACAGCCACCTCGGCAGCGCGGGTGACCACGGCGGCGACGACGGCCTCGTCGGGGTCAATGTCGGTCGTCACGCCCTCGGGCAGCACGAGGTCGCGCACCCGCAAAGCGGCGCCGACTTGGAGGGCGCTCACGTCGGCTTGGATCTCGGCCGGGATGCGGTCGGGAGTGGTGTGCACCGTAAGGGTGCTGAGAACGTGCTCGAGCACGCCGTGTGCCATCTCCACCTCGGTCGCCGTGCCCGTGAGCACGATCGGCACTTCCGCGGCCACCACCTCGTCGCTGCGCACGACCTGGAAGTCCACGTGGGAGAGGGTGTGACGGACAGGGTGGCGCTGTAGCTGGCGGGCAAGCACCATGTGCTTGTCGCCCCCCACATCGAGGGTCAAGACCTGGTTGGACCCGTGCACCAGGGCGGCCCGGAGGTCGCGCGCGCCCACGGACACGGCGAGCGGCTCCATACCGTGGCCGTAGACGACCGCCGGGACGCGCCCTGTCCGGCGCAGCCTCCTCGAGACGGCCGAACCCGTGGCCCGGCCCTGCTCGGCTACCAGCGTTGTCTCTGCCATCGTCGCCCTTGCGCTCCTCTCATCGGCCCTGCATGCCCAGACCTGCGTACCCGGTCCTGCCGCCGGGCCAGGATAGCCGCTCAGGGGCCGCGCCCGGCTCAGGTCTGATTGTCTCCCCCGAAGAGCTCGGAGACCGATCCCTCCTCGAACACCGCTCGGATGGCGTCGGCGAAGGTCCGGGCTACCGACACCGTCTCGATCTTGTCGAGCTGCTTCTCCGGAGGCAGCGGCACGGTGTCCGTCACTATCACGTGGGAGATGTCGGAGTTCTTCAGCCGGTCGATGGCAGGCTCCGAGAAGACGCCGTGCGTCGCCGCCGCCCACACGTCGGTCGCGCCCTTTTCGTAGAGGAGGTTGGCCGCTTCGCACAGGGTGCCGGCGGTGTCGATCTCGTCGTCGATCAGGACACATATCCGGCCCCTCACGTGGCCCATGACATCGAGCGCCTCGACCTTGCCCGCCGTCTCGCGGCTCCGCCGCTTGTACACCGAGGCGATGTCGAGGTCGCCGGCGGTGCGGGCCGCCTTCTCGGCCACCTTGGTCCTGCCCGTGTCGGGGGAGACCATGACGAACTCGCCCTCGAGTTCTTGGCGCAAGTGGCCCACGAGCAGGTTGGTCGCTGTCAGGTGGTCCACTGGGCCGTCGAAGAAGCCCTGGACCTGGCCGGCGTGCAGGTCGACCGTCATGATCCGCTCTGCGCCGGCGCTCCGGAAGAAGTCGGCCACCATCCGGGCGGTGATGGGCTCGCGCGCCCGTGACTTGCGGTCCTGGCGCCCGTAGCCGTAGCGGGGGCAAACCGCCGTGATCCGCTTGGCCGAGGCGCGCTTGGCGGCGTCGATCATCACCCACTGCTCCATCAGGAGGTCGTTGACGGATCGGCCCTCGACGGGTGCGTGGGTCTGGAGGACGAACATGTCGGCGCCGCGTACCGAGTCCCCGTAGCGGGCACGGACCTCGCCGTCTGGGAAGTCGAGCAGCTCACAGTCGCCCACCTCGACGCCCAGGTACCCGGCTATGGCCCTAGCCAGGACGGGGTGGGAACGGCCGGCGTAGAACTGCAGCTTGTGCTTAGAGAACAGTTCCACCTGGGCCATCCCCTTCCGGGTTGCTAGCAGCTGGTATA
>JAJZYO010000059.1 GCA_021798075.1 Actinomycetes bacterium | reverse complement strand
TACCGCCGGCACTCCGGGGGTGTCGGTCGTTACCGCCGGCACCTCGCCGGTGCGGGCCCTTACCGCCGGCACCTCGCCTGTGCCGAGCCCAAGCCCGAGCAGCCATGCCCCGGTGTCCTCACCGAAGCGGGGAGTGGGTGCCTCCGCCGGCACCGTGAGCAGCTGCTCTGGGACGGACGGTAGTACATGTGCGAAATAGTCGCGCGCCGCCGCCGTTGTTCCCACATCGCGACCTGCCGCTTCCGAGAGGAACCAGCGGTGCTCGAGTACCTCGTGGAAGATTTCCGCCGGCGGCAGGCGGGTCGCAAGCTCTGGGGGCATGAGCCTCATGACCTTGTCGTAGACTTCGTGCAGCCACCGGCTTGCGGCGACCATCATGGGGATCCGTTTGCCCGTCTCTTTCTCGAGGTGGCCCCGGAAGCCGGCGATGTCGTTCAAGAGGCGGCGAGCCTGGTTTTCCTGTGCGTCGAGGCCCGTCAGGGTCCGCAGGGTGAGCCGGTCGTGGCCAGGTTCGGCCACCCGGGTGCGGATGTGTAAGCGGTAACCCCCGTCAGCGCTCACGAGCTCGACCTCGTCGGCATCGAAGCCGAGCTCGTTGAGCTTGCGAAGGCGCTCGGAGATCTTGTAGCGCTGCTCTTCGGGCCGGATCACGACGTCCTCCGACAAGGTGGACCACAAGCGGCGGTAGCGCTTCGGGATCTCCTCGGCGAGGTCCAGCGGTTCCACGTCGGGCGGGAGCAGTCCGGCGGCCTGCAGGTCGAGGAGCTCGCCACCGACCCTTTCGAAGGCTACTTCGACGTCGTATTCACGCTGGCCGTTGCTGAGCGGCGAGTGCAGCTCGGTCGTCTCTGCGTCCACGAAGATGGCCTGGAAGGCGCCCGCATCGAGACGGAAGAGCGTGTTGGACAGCGAGCAGTCACCCCAGAAGAACCCGGCCAGGTGCAACCGGACCAAGAGCTCGACGAGCGCGTCGAGGAGCCGGTCGGTAGGACGGGGCCGGTGCGGGTCGGAGTACAGGGCCCGGTACGTGGTCGAGTACTCGAGGTAGTGAGTGCAAAGGACGGCGTCGAGCTGCACAGCTTCGTAGGCGCCCCGGTCGACCACGATCCCGAGCGGCTCGACGGCAGGTATGCCGAGCTCGCTCAGCTTGCGGAGCATCGTGTACTCCCGGCGGGCGAGGACCTCATGCATCTCCTTCAGGGCATAGAGGCGCGCGCCGTCGGCGACGAAACGCACCACATGCCTGGAGGTACCCCGGTGGCGGATCTCCACCAGCCGCTCGTCCTGCCACTCCTCGAGCGGCAGGTGCCACGGGAGCGTGAGCAGGCCCGAGGCGATGTCCGCCGGCGGCCGGAAGACGTACCTCATAGGGTTACGGTCTAGTACGCAGGGAGCACTTGCCGAGCGATTGGCTCTCGGGCACGGCCGCGTCGGCCTCGGCCACGTCGGCCTCGGCCACGTCGGCCCCGCCTTCGGCTGGCCTTGGCTCGGTAGGCTCGGGCGCCATGGCAAAGCTCCCTTCCTGGCTGCCGACCTCCGCCCTCGCCGCCGCCGGCCTGGCCGGTGGGTTCGCGGTTGCGAACAAGACCCACAAACGGCCTCTCGGAGGTGCCGTGTGGCTGGCCGCCGGCGCCTTGTGCTTCCCGAAGTGGCTTCGCACCGGGGCCCTGCCCGCCGGCGTGCTGTCGGCGTCTTATGCCGGCGCCCTTGGGTGTTCCCACCCGCTGGCGAAGAAGATGGGAGCCTGGCCGGCGGTCGCCCTCGTGAGCGCCGGAATGGCCGCCCTGGCGTGGGCGCTGGCCGACCGGCGGTAGGTCAGCTACGGTCCAGGATGCGCTGCCAGGCCCGTTCGAGGCCGAGGACGAGCGAGCCGTCGACGACGGCCTCGTGGCCGAGGGCTGAGACCCGCACGTCGGGCAGGAACGGCACCAAGTGGGCGAGTTGGGCAGCCACGGCTTCGGCGAAGCCAGGAGCTTGGCCTATGCCACCGCCAAGGACCACCAACTCCGGGTCGACGACGGCGACGACCGAAGACACAGCTCGTGCGATGAGCCATGCCTCGCGCTCGACGACTGCAGTGGCCGCCTTGGCGCCGCGAGCAGCTGCAGCGAAGACCTCGCGCGCCGACGCCGACGGGCGCATCCCTTGGCTCTTGGCGGCCTTCACGACGGCCGAGGCGGACGCGGCGGCTTCGAGCAGCCCGTGCCGGCGGGCCTCGGTGGACGTGACCTCGACGTCGCCAATCGGTAGGTAGGCAATCTCGCCGGCAGCCCCGTGGGCGCCCCGGTGCAACCGGCCGTCGATCACGAGCCCCATGCCGATGCCCGTACCGACCGAGACAAAGCAGAAACTCGCCACTTTGCGCCCATGGCCCATGTCGCGTTCAGCGAGGGCCGCCAGGTCGATGTCATTTTCGACGATGGTGGTGGGGCCAAGGGAGCGCTCGAGGTCCACGAGGATCTTGGGGTTTTCCCAACCGGGGACGTTAGCCGCCATGGTCAGGGCCCCACGGGCACGGTCGTACACGCCGGGGCTGCCGATCACGACCTGGGTCACCCGGCTGCGGGTCACGCCGGCGGCGGAGGCGAGCTCGTCGGCGAGCGCGATCAGTTCGGCAACCCGCACCTTCGCACTGGCGGCGTGGGCTGGGCGGGAGAGCCGGGCCAATACCGTGCCGCCTACGTCTGCCAAGGCACCCCGCAAGTACTCGCGACCCACGTCGAGGCCGAGCACATAACCGGCGTCGGGCCTTACCTCGTAGAGGACTGCCGCCGGGCCGCGGGACCCGGTCCGCAGTCCGGCCAACTCGAGGAGCCCATCCTGCTCCAGGTTGGCGAGCGCCAGGGCGACCGTGGGCTTGGACAGGCCTGACGCTCGGGCGAGCTCTGCCCTCGACACCGGCCCTACCGCCCTGATGTGCTCCAGTAGCAGCCTCTCATTGATGGCCCGCATGAGCTGTGGGCGCCCCACTTTGCCGGCGATTGCCCCGTTGCCCGCGCCGAGAGGCAGGCTGTCAGCGGGTTCGTGGTCCTCGCCGTTACCTCGGTGACCTGCCTCGCCGAACGTGGCGCGGCGGCCGGGCCTCCCTCGAAAGGCAGGGACTCGAGACGCGCCGGCGTCAACAGGCTCAACTTGGCTCGTGGGTGGCAGGCCAGCTTTCGCGCCCTTAGCCATATCGGTCACACGACGTCGCGCTTTGTAGCCCCGTGAGCGTTCTGCCTGTCCGGCTGACTTGCCAGCCCTGCATCGAATAGGATACCTTACTATCTATTGCGCCCTCCAGGTGCTCGGGCACAACGTTCGGGAAGGTCGTGATGAAGGAAGCCAGGGCCGTCCTCGGAATGGACATCGGCGGCACCAAGATCGCGCTCGCAGTCTGTGACCTGGACGGGCACTGCGTGGCAGAAGAAGAGGTCGCCACGCGACCGGAGGAGGGTGGGCCGATGGTCTTGGCGCGCGCTATCTCGGCTGGGCGTGCCCTCCTCGCCGGGGTCGAGGGGGATTACCAGCTCGCCGCCATAGGCATTTCTACGATCGGGGTGCCCCTCGATAGCGGCGTCGAACTGGCTCCGGCCATCCCGGGATGGGAAGGTGTCGCACTCGCTCGCTCTGTCGGCGCCGCCTTCGGCGTACCCGTGAAGGCGGCTACCGACGTCAAGGCCGCGGCTGCGGCCGAAGCCCGCTCGGGTGCTCTCGCCGGGTCGGACCCGGCCATCTACCTCAACCTCGGGACGGGGCTTGCCGCGGCGATCGTCGTAGGCGGTCGCGTGGTAGAAGGGGCTCACGGCGCCGCCGGGGAAATCGGCTACAACGTCATGGACGCCACGCATGTTGGGCTCGGGATAGGTGCTCGGCCAATGCTGGAGGACACCGTGAGCGGCATGGCCCTAGCAGTCAACGGCTCTCGCGCCTTTGGTTACACCGTGAACGCCGGCCAGGTTTTCGAAGCTGCCAAGGTCGATCCCGAGTTCGATGCTATGGTCGGCCACATGCTCGCCGTCCTCGGCCCGCACCTGGTCAACTTGACCATTGCGCTCGACCCGGCCCGGATTGCCGTCGGTGGCGGGATGGTGCGGTCATGGGGACGTCTTCAGGGGCCACTCGAGCGGGCGCTCAAATCCGACGTCCCGTACCCCCCTGAGCTCGTGCTAGCCGCCTACCCGTTCAATGCCCCGCTCGTGGGCGCGCTTTTTCTTGCTACCGAGGCAGCGGGAGCGAGCTTAGCGAAGGGCCCAGTTCTCGCCCGTCACATGCCAAGACAGGAAAGACAAGATGCAAAATAGTGTTTCTCAGGGTTACTGTTTTCTGGCCCATGACCTACTCGATAGAGACTCAAAGACAGAAAGAGAGAGGATAAACTAGACATGAAACAAACCCACAAGTTGGTCTCGCTCCTGACCGCCGGCCTCGTCTTTTCGGGCTTGGCTGCCGGTGGGGGCTTGCAAGCGGCCTCGGCGTCGCCCCACCCGTTGCAGGCAAGCGCCGCCTCAGGTGCGTCCCTTACGTTGGACAACGAGATCGGCGGTACCTGGACGTGCGGGTTCAGCCCCTTCAACACCGGCAACATCGGCAACGGGATCACCTTCGGGGAGGTGTACGAGGAGCTCGTCTATGTCAACACCCTAAAGAGCGGTGCCACCACACCGTGGCTGGCGACCGCGTACGCCTGGTCCAACGGGAACAAAACCCTCACGTTCACGATCCGTCAAGGTGTCAAGTGGTCCGACGGCCAGCCCTTCAGCGCGAAGGACGTCCTGTTCACTTTTGACCTGCTGAAGAAGTTCCCGGCGCTCGACCTCAACTCGGTCTGGTCGGTGCTGTCGAGCGTCAGCTTGAAGGGGGCCAACCAGGTCGTCTTCCAGTTCAAGACCGAAGCGGTGCCGTACTTCTACTACATCGCGGACCAGGTCCCGATCGTGCCCGAGCACATCTGGTCCAAGATCAAGAACCCCGTCACCTACCTCGACGCCAACCCGGTCGGCACCGGCCCTTACGAGATGCAGAAATGCACGCCCGAGAACATCGTTTACCAGAAGAACCCCAATTACTGGCAGAAGGGGCTGCCCAAGTTCGAGACGGTCTATTACCCTGCCTTTACCTCCAACACCCCAGCCAACCTGCAACTGGCAACGGGGCAGGCCCAGTGGGGCAGCCAGTTTATCCCCAACATCAAGGGCTTCTACCTCTCGAAGAGCCCAAATTACCACTACTGGTTCCCACCCGTAGCCAACGTGTCCGTCTTCATAAACCTGAAGAACCCGGTGCTCCAAAACCTGGCCGTACGCAGGGCGATCGCATATGCCATCAACCGTCCCTTGGTCTCCAAGATCGGCGAGTACGGCTACGAGCCGCCCAGCAACCAGACGGGCATCGTCACGCCCACCTTCTCCAGCTGGCTCGACAAGAGCTTGGCCAACAAGTACGGCTACAGCTACAACCCCGCCAAGGCGAAGTCGATATTGGAGAAGGCCGGGTTCAAAATGGTGGGTGGCGTGATGCGAAAGGGTAGCCAGAAGCTTTCCTTCACCTTCCTCAACAACGGAGGCTTCTCGGACTGGGTCGCGGCCGGCTCCGTCATCCAGCAAGACCTGAAGGCCGTCGGCATAAAGGTCACGCCAGTGAACCTGTCCGCGACGACTTATCAAACCAAGCTGTACACGGGCAATTACGAGCTGGCCTACGGCAGTGAGACCGGCGGGCCCGGTCCCTATTACGAGCTTCGCCAGTGGCTCTACTCGGCCAACACTGCCCCTATAGGCAAGGTGGCGTCTACCAACTATGAGCGCTATTCGAGCTCGGCGACGGACGCGCTGCTCAACTCCTACGCGGCGACGACCAGCGTGGCGGCTCAGCACAACATCATCAACCAACTCGAAAAGGTGATGCTCTCCAACGTGCCCGTCGTCCCGGTGACCGAAGAGGTGTCGTGGTACCAGTACGACACCGGCAAGGTTGGGGGCTGGGTCACTCCGTCCAACCCCTACGCACTGCCTGCCATCTACAACTACCCCGACATGGGTGTCGTGCTGACGCACCTGTACCCCAAGGGCTAGGCGGCGCGACCGTAACTATGGTGGAGGCGCGGGAATGAGGTTCGTGCTACGACGGCTGGGGTTTTTCGTCGTCACGTTGTGGGCGGCGATAAGCCTCAACTTCCTCATCCCGCGCCTCATGCCGGGCAACCCGGCCCTTGCCATGATGGCCTCGTTCAGGGGACGCGTGACCGGCCAGGCCTTGAAGGCCCTGGAGATCGCATTCGGCGTCAACACCCACGCCAGCCTCGTCTCGGAGTACTTCCAGTACTTCGGGGACGTCTTCACCGGCCATTTCGGCCTCTCCATCACCTTCTTCCCCCAAACGGTCAGCCACGAGGTGATCCAGGCGCTGCCTTGGACGCTCGGCCTGGTCGGGGTCACAACGGTGCTGGCTTTCGTGCTCGGCACCCTGATCGGCTTGGTGGCCGGGTGGCGACGGGGCGGGAAACTGGACAGCGTCCTGCCACCCGTGTTCGTCGTGACGTCCGCCTTCCCGTACTTCTGGGTCGGCTTGGTAGCCGTCTATGTGTTCGCCTTGAAGCTGGGGTGGTTCCCTGTAAGCGGCGGCTATGCCACCAACGACCAGATCGCTTTCACCTGGCACTTCATCGGGGACGTGCTCCGGCACTCCATCCTGCCCGCCTGTACGCTCCTCGTCACGGCCATCGGCGGCTGGATCCTGACCATGAGGAACACCGTGATAACGGTGCTCGCCGAGGACTATGTGCGCATGGCCCGGGCCAAGGGCCTCCGGCCGTGGACGGTGATGTGGGGCTATGCCGGCCGCAACGCGATCCTCCCCAACCTGACGGGCTTCGCCATGTCGCTCGGTTTCGTGGTCAGCGGCGCCATCTTGGTCGAGTACGTGTTCAACTACCCCGGCGTGGGCTGGATGCTGCTCCAATCGGTCGAAAACGAGGACTACGGCCTCATGCAGGCGCTCTTCTTGTTGATCACCGTGGCGGTCCTGCTGGCCATACTCCTGTCCGACGTGCTCACCGCCCTCCTCGACCCCCGCACACGCGAGTTGCGCTGATGACCACCCTCACCAGCATGACCGTGGCCGGAGGGGCCACGGGGGCGCCGAGCCCCCAGCGGCGGCGTGGGGGAAAGTTCTGGCGAGCTGTGAGGCACAACCGCAAGGCAACCGCCGGCGTCATATTGTTGTTGTTCTTCTTCGTCTTGGCCATCTTCCCCGGGCAGATCGCCCCTTACAGCGGGACGGCGGAGATATTCCAGCCCGGCCTCGGCCCGTCGGGCGCGCACTGGTTTGGGACGACCGCCTACGGCCAGGACGTCCTGTCGCAATTGATCTGGGGCACCAGGCAGTCCCTGATAATTGCGTTCGCGGTGGGTGCCCTGGCCACCTGCATCGCGGTCATCGTCGGGGTATCCGCTGCTTATTTGCGGGGCGCCTGGGACGGCGTGCTCTCGCTTGTGACCGACGTGCTCCTCGTCATCCCCGTCTTCCCTCTGATCATCGTGATAGCCGCTTACTTGAAGAGCGCAGGCACGGTCATGATGATCATCGTCCTCGGCGCGCTGGGCTGGTCGTACGGCGCTCGGCAGCTGCGCTCACAGGCGCTGTCTCTGCGCGACCGCGACTTCCTCGAGGCGGCCCGGGTCCGGGGCGAGCGGAGGGGCTACGCGATCGTCATGGAGATCCTGCCCACCATGACTTCGCTCATCGTGGCCAGTTTCCTCGGTACCGCCGTGTACGCGGTCCTTACCGCGGCCGCCCTGCAGTTCGTGGGCCTCGGCAACCCCAACATGCAGAGCTGGGGCACGATGCTCTACTGGGCCGAGAACAACGAAGCCCTCGGCGCTGGCATGCCGTTGTGGGCCCTCATGCCCGGTGTGTGCGTGGCCTTGCTCGGTGCGGCGCTCGCACTGTTGAACTACGCCTTCGACGAGATCTCCAACCCCGCCCTGCGCCCGGTCCGCGTCCGGGCGCAACGGGCGCGACGGCTGGCACCGAGGCCGGGGAACCCGGGCCGCGACCAACGTGAGGGGCCTCCGCTCCCGACGCCGGCACCGCCATCCGGGCGGCCACCAGGAGCGGCAGACGAGGACGGTCCTCGGGGCCGACCGCTGCTTTCGGTCCGCCAGCTCTCGGTCGCCTACGCCACCGACTCCGGCCTCGTCCGGGCGGTGGATGGAGTGGACCTGGACTTGGTGCCCGGGGAGTTCCTGGCCATAGTCGGCGAGAGCGGCTGTGGCAAGTCGACCCTGCTTTTCGCCTTGGCCCGCTTGCTCAACCCGCCGGCGACGATCACCGGCGGGACCATTGACTTCAAGGGCCACAACATGGTGGACATGACCGAAAAACGGCTCCGTTACGTGCGTTGGCAGGAGTACTCGGTCGTGATGCAGAGCGCCATGAACGCCCTCAACCCTGTCATGACCGTGGCCCAGCAGATGGCCGACGTCTGCCGGGCGCATACGGAAATGACGAGCGCGGAGATCGAACAGCGTTCGCGCGAGGTCCTTAGGCTCGTTTCGATCGACCCCGTCCACTTGAACAGCTATCCCCACCAGCTCTCGGGTGGTATGCGCCAGCGAGCCATGATCGCCATGGCGCTGCTTTTCACGCCGGACCTGGTGATCATGGACGAGCCGACCTCGGCCCTGGACGTGGTTGCCCAGCGGTCGCTCATGGTCCAGGTGAAGGAGCTGCAAAAGCAGCTCGGTTTCGCCGTCATCTTCGTTACCCACGACATGTCGCTCGTGAGCCATTTCGCCGACCGGCTGATGGTCATGTACGCGGGCGAGGTAGCCGAACTAGGGCCGACGGTAGACCTTTTCGCCAAACCGCTCCACCCGTACGCGCGCGGCCTCATAGAAGCCTTCCCCTCGATAAAAGGGCCGAAGGTCGTCCTCTCGGGGATAACTGGCTACCCGCCCGACCTCGTGAGCCCACCGAGCGGCTGCCGCTTCCACCCAAGGTGCGCCTGGGCCATGCCAGAATGCTCGGTGGAGCAACCGGGTTTGTACCGGCGGGGCTCGACAACGGTCAGGTGCTTGCTCTACAAGGACGCGAGCTATGAAGGCTTGGGCAGAAAAGAGGAGCTCAACAGGCCAAGCCGGCCGGCTACGGCCGAGGCGCCG
>JAJZYO010000058.1 GCA_021798075.1 Actinomycetes bacterium | reverse complement strand
ACAAACGCAAAGAGGGGCCAGCCGTCCATGCCCAGTATTACCAGCCCCACGTTCCTCGGCCTCAACAACGTCCACAAGAACACGATCTCAGCCGGGATCCTGCGCCCGGGCGAGGACGTGCCCGACGTGGAGAAGATCTCCTCCGATGAGGAGTCGGTCCGCCGGCTCGTCGCCCGGTTGGGCAACCCTCGCCAGCTGCGGGCCTGCTACGAGGCCGGCCCGACGGGCTACGAGCTCGCCCGGTTGCTCGGCTTGCTCGGCGTCGCCTGCCAGGTCATAGCGCCGACGCTCATCCTGACCGCCCCGGGCGACCGGGTGAAGACCGACAAGCGCGATTGCCGGCGCCTGGCGCGCCTGCACCGGGCCGGCCAACTGGTGGCCGTCAGGGTGCCGACGGTCGCCGAAGAAGCTGTGAGGGACCTCTGCCGGGCAAGGGCGGACATGGTGATCGACCCTGCGAGGGCACGCCACCGGCTGGGCAAGTTCTTGTTGCGCCACGGTCGGGTGTGGCGGGACGGGGCAGCCTGGACGATGAAGCACCAGGCCTGGGCCCAGCGCTTCGAGGACAAAGCACTGGAGGCCACCTTCGCCCACTACCGGGCGACGCTCGATGCCAGGGAGGCGGCCGTCGAGGCCATCGAGGCCGACCTGGTGGCCTGGTTCAGGCGCCCGCCCTTCGCCGAGGCGGTGGCGCGCCTGGGCGCTTACCGGGGCATCACCCACAATGGGTGCGCTCCACCTGGCGAGCGAGGTCTGCGACTGGCGGCGTTTCCCGTCGGCAGGCTCGTTCATGGGCTTCACCGGCCTCACTCCCTCCGAGCACTCGAACGGAACGTCGGGCCAGCTCGGCGCCCCCCACCTGCTCCACCGGCCGGGCTGGCGACTGCTCGGCGAGGTGCCGTTGTCGCCGAAAACGGTCCCGGCAAAAGACGGGACCGCCAAAGACCGTCACAGTCGCTACCATCTCGCCCTCGGCGCCGGGCTGAGCCAGGGCGAGGACCCCACCATGCGCCGGGGCGCCGCCGCCGCAGAACTGATCCCCGTTTAAGCAATGCCCAACCTACGGGCGCACTTAGTCAGGGGCAACTCTCTGCGAATTGCCGAACTGCGGCCCCAACCCGCGCACATCAGTCTGGCGGCCAGCCCACCAGCCCTGCCCCGGCGCATGGTCGAGCCCTCACCCGGCCACCGCCATGGCGAACGGGGGCCTGAGGCGTAGCAGCCGCCAACCCGTGGCCCGGGTCTGCGGGAAACCCCCCCTCGCCTGCTCAGAAAACAGAAACCCACGAGCCTCTGACCAAGCGCGCCCAAAAGGAGCTCCGCAAGCTCCGCGCTGCCGACTTGACAGGGCCGTTCCACATCAGGCTTAGGCTCCGCGAAGCTCCTCGACAGCAGCCACGACCTGGCGCGCATCCACCCCTGTCCAGCGGTCAGATCCCAGCGCGACCGCCGTCTTCTCGTCGGGCACGGCGGCGCCGCCCACGAATAACGCCGCGTCGGTCTCGGCGCGCACGGAGCTGACCGCCTCGGCCACCGCCGCCTCGTGACCCGTGCCGGTGACGGAGACGAGCACGCACAACGGCTCGAGCCGCTTGGCCGCTGCGACGAAAGACGCGGCGGGAGTGTCGGCACCGAGATCGGCGACCTCAAACCCCTCCCCGCGCAGCTGGTCTGCCACCATGGCCACGGGGATCTCATGACGCTCGCCGGCTACGGCTCCGAGGATGACGAGGCCCCGTTTGCGACCACGGCGGTTGAAACGTGGTCCTAGACGGCTGATCACGCGCTGGGCAACCACCGATGCTTTGTGCTCATCGCCTACGTCTAGGTCTCCCGCCTGCCACTGCTCGCCTATCGCTTGAAGGGCGGGAGCGAGGAGCTCGAGATGGATGTCCGCGGGCTGGGCGCCAGACGCCAGGGCCGACTCGGCTACGGTCCATGCCCCGACCTCATCCCCTGCCAGAAGCCGGTCAAGCATACGGCTAGTGGCCCAGCTCCGGCGAGACCCTTGAACCCGCGCTACGGCTTCCCGCTGACGCAGCCGGTCGAGGTCAGCCTCATCGACCTGCCACTCTCCCGCGATCTTCACGGCAGGCAGCCGTCCGGTGCGGACGTAGCGGTAGACGGTCATGTAGTGGACGCCGAGGCGGTCAGCGGCATCGTTGAGGCCGATCATCTCCGTCTCTCGAGTTCGGCTGTGACCGCCATGTTGGTCGCGTGCTCCTCCTGCTCACACTGTGCTCTTGTTGAACCCGGATCTCTGCGCCAATCTTAGTGCTAATATGGTTCTGGGTTCCAAGCCATGGAGGATAGATGGCCCACATCGTCAATACCCTAAGGACCGCATGGCCCCCCGAAACAGCCTTCGCCTACATGGCCGACTTCAGCCACGCCGCAGAGTGGGACCCAAGCGTCGTGGAAGCAACCCGCCAGGACACCGGCGCCATCGGGGTCGGCAGCGTCTTCGACCTCGCCGTCTGGGTGGGAGGGCGCCGCATGCCACTGCGGTACGAGGTGACCGACTTCGCGCCCGGGAGGGTTACGTTCACGGCCCGCTCGGCCACTCTCGAATCGGTGGACACCGTGACGGTGACCCATCGAGAGGACGCCACGGAAGTCACCTACGACGCCCGTATCCACTTCCGCAGCCTCCTCCGCCTCGCCGATCCCCTGCTCGCACTCGGTTTCCGCCAAGTGGCGGACCGGGCCATCCGCGGCCTCGCGCAGCGCTTGACCGAGGCTGCTTGAGCGCGGTCGCCAGCACGCCGGCGGCCCCAGCAGGGACAGCGGAGGCACCCTGCTGGCCGACATCGAAGAGCCGCGCCCGTGTCGGCATCCCCTTCCTGCTCGTGCACCTGGGCGTCCTCGCCGTACCCTTCGTCGGGTGGAGTTGGGCGGCGCTGGGCGGCGCAGCGGTTCTCTACGTGACGCGGATGCTCGGGATCACCGTCTTCTACCACCGCGGTTTCTCCCACCGGGCCTTCAAGATGAGGCGCCCAGTCCAGCTGGCCGGGGCGATCCTCGGTGCCGCCGCCGGACAGCGCGGCCCGCTTTGGTGGGCGGCGACGCACCGCGCGCACCACCGCTTCACGGACCGCCCCGGAGATCCTCACTCACCGGTCATCGACGGCTTCCTGTATAGCCATGTGGGGTGGCTGTTCCGGCCACCGGTCGCGCCACTGGGCAAGGTAGAAGACCTAGCCCTCTTCCCGGAGCTGCGGTTCGTCGACCGCTACCACCACATCGCTCCCATTCTCACGGCGCTGACGGCTCTTGGGACAGGGGCAGCCCTGGGCGGACTGGACCCAGGCCTGCACACGTCCGGACTGCAAATGTTGGTCTGGGGCTTCTTTGTTTCCACGACGCTCCTTTACCATGCGACCTTTTCGGTGAACTCCGTCGCCCACCGCTTCGGAAGCCGACGCTTCGCCACAGGGGACGCCAGCAAGAACAACCGATGGGTTGCCGTACTGACCCTGGGCGAGGGCTGGCACAACAACCACCACCGGTACCCTGCGAGCGCCCGCCAAGGGCTCAGCCGCTTCGAGCTCGATCCATCGTGGTGGTTCATCCGTGCGTTGGCGGCGCTGCACCTTGTGGGATCGCCCCGCCCCGTACCAGAGAGGGTGTGGGCGGAAGCGGCGCTCGCTGATCGTGGCCACCGTCAAGCCCGCGCAAGGCGTTCGCGGCTCCGCCAGGCATTGGCACCAAGCCCTGCACCAGATCCAACAGCTCGTTGACGAGCCTTGTTCGAGCGGGCTCTGCACCGAAGGCCCACGACACCTAGGATTTCGCCCGCCGGTCTACTCCGAGACCCACCACGCCGTGGTGGGTGGTGTTGCAAACGGAGACGAAGCGTGATCGCGGCCGACGGCGATGCGGCTACGGGGGCACGGCTGCAATAGCCGTGCGCAAAGCAGGTGGCCTTTCCACAGTTTTCCCCTACAGCGGCACGTGACTGCCTGTCGTGCCTTAGCAGGCTTGGCAACCAGTCGGCAGTGGAGACCCTGGACACCTATGGGCATCTCTGGCCCGCTACGGACGACGAGACCCGGTCGCTGTCGACCACGTGCTCGCCGCACTGGCCGCCGGGTAGCGGCCACTCGCGACAGCACTGTAATGGCGTCGATGTGGGCGCCAACAGTGCTGAGAAAACCGCCGATCGGCATCTTCGGCCTGGTCAGGGTGGATCGATACTGGGCGGCGCGGGATGAGACGTTCGGTGCGGCGCAGCTTGGGCGCTGGACCGGCGGAGGGAGCGTCAGCCCAGACCCCCCGAGGTTCGACATGGAGACTATTATCTTACTTGTAGTAGGATAATAGCCGTGCCAGTGGAGAAGGTGTCAGTGAGCCTGGAGCAAGAGGTCGTCACGGCGACCCGGGAGCGCGTTGGGGGACGCGGTCTCTCGGCCTACGTGAACGAGGCTGTGAGGCGCCAGCTGCGCCGAGACGCGTTGGCCGAGCTGCTAGCCGAGCTGCGTGCCGAACATGGCCCCGTGCCCGACGATCAGATGGAGGAGGTCCGTCGGCTGTGGCCGGCCCCCGGCGACGTCGCCAAGTCCGTCCCGGCGTAGCGGACCTCCTCGTTCTGGACGCAGAAGGGCTGACCAAAGCCGCCGCGGGCGACAGGTACGTCGCGGCGTGGCTGGAACGCGCCCGTGAGGTCGATGCTGACATCCTCGTGCCAGCCGTCACGGTCGCGGAGGTGGTCCGGGGAGGACCTGGCGACGCCAAGGTGAACCGTGTGATCAAGGCCTCAGACGTCGTCGCTGCGGACGAAGCCTTAGCCCGTAGCGCAGGGGCGCTCTTGGGGCGAGCACGGTCTCGTGCCACGATCGATGCGTTCGTGGCCGCCACGGCGGCCGCCGCGCTCAGCAGGCTCGCCGCGTCCCGCTGCTTTGTGCTTTCGAGCGACCCGGCCGACCTCGAAGCCTTGCTCGCCGACAAACCGGAGGTGCAGGTGATCCGTGTCTGATATCGATCAGCCCGATAAGTATCTTCGTGAGCCCGTGAGCCCGTGAGCCCGTGAGCCCGTGAGCCCGTGAGCCGACGACGTTCCGGCCGGCACCATTGGCTGACACGAGGACATTCGGTCTTGCTCGCACGTGGCAACTAGTTCGGCGTGCGCAATCTGGCGCCTGCGGGACTGTCCTACGGCGAGCGCATCACCGTCGAGCTGATCGGCTTCGGAGCCGGGTGGCGTCGTGGGCCGGGGCCCAGATGGTTCTTTCGACGCCCCAGCGGGCTAGCCCCGGGAGGCGGTTAGGTGAGTCGCCTTCCTTAGTCAGCATGGAACGGCCAGCCCGTTCCGCATCTAGTGTAGTGTCTCGGTTTTAGGTTGCTGCTTGATCGAGTTGAGGGCCACCCTGCCCCGTCGGACTTTTTCCAGGATCTCTTCTGCGCTGGCTGTCCATACGAAGGGTTTGGGGTCGTTGTTGTGGGCGGCGATGTAAGCCTCGATGGCGGCAATGAGCTCCGGTACGGAGCGGAACACACCCCGGCGGACCGCTTTGTCGGTCAGTTCTCGGAACCAGCGCTCGACCAAGTTGAGCCAGGAGCTCGACGTGGGCGTGAAATGGAAGTGAAAGCGGGGGTGCTTGGCGAGCCAGGCGTCCACGTTGTCGTGCCCGTGGGTGGCATAATTGTCGAGGATGACGTGAACGGCAAGTCCCTTGGGCACCTCCTTGTCCACCTTGCGCAAAAAGTGCACGAACTCGTTGTTGGTGTGCCGGGGCAAGCCGTCAAGGGCCGGGCACGCCCCCACTGGGCTGCGCCCGTAACCGCAGTTCCGGCGGGGGAACTTGCCGGGTGTCGAATCCAGCGAAGTGTCGCGGAACGACGGTTATCGCACTCTGCGTGCGCCGGAACCCCCAATGACTTTGCGAGGTTTTCGCGCCCCTAACGCCGGCTCGCTGGAACGCCCACAATATCGAGGTTTTCCGGCCATCGCCTCAGCGGTATGCCGTCCATAACCGGCGGTCTCGCACAAGTCGGTGCTGGCTGATGAAGGTCAGCTCTCAGGTCCGCGGGATCTGCCTGACTGCGGCCCCTATGCGACGGGCAGCGCAGAGCACCTGAGCGAGTTGGCCGCCCTTCCGGGCCGCGAAGAGCAGATCGTCGGGGCCTTTCCCGGTTAGGTGCGGGGCGAGCCCATCGAGGGCGAGCGCTGGGAACGCGACGGTTCGGCGCCCTCGGGAGGAGCGGGGTGCCCGGTAATGCCCACCACCTGCGTGACCGCCCGGGCCAACTCGCGCCCGGGCGTACCGGGCCGGGGGTGGAGCCCAACCATGGCCGACCAGGCGGTTTGTCCGGCGCCAGACCGCGCGCAGGCGAGTAGACCGGGGGCATGGTGCGTCCTGAAAGCTGGACCAGACCTGCGGGTGTAAGTCCCGCCTGGGTAATCGCCGGAGAGCCCGGTAGCAGGCCCCGGTTCGTCGTCGAGAGGCGGCGGGCTGAGCGGGGCGTCGAGAGCCTCTTTGGAGGGAGCAAGCGTGCGGGCCGTAGTGCCATCAGGTGCGAGTCCTGCAGCCTCGTCACAGTTACAACGGGGGAGTCGAGCCGCTCATGTCACGGCGAAGGCCCACGTCCGACCTACCGGCGTTCCGGAATGCCCCTGGTCGGGTCCTCCCGGGGTAAGGGGAGCGGCACGTACGCACGGTTTGGTTCGGAACAGGAGAGACCCGTCTTCCCAGCCTGGTCAGCAACGACCGTTCGTATAAGCCAATGGTGAAGTCGAGCGGAGGGAAGCGGGAGTCCGACGGGGCCATAGTACTGATGATCGCTGCGAGAAACGCAGCAGGAGGGAAGGACCCCGACTTCGGTCACGCCGGCGAGGAAGTCAAGCGCAAGGACATGGTCGAGACCGCTCGGCCCAACCATCCCGGCGGGCATATGCCCGCCGCCAACGTGCGAGAGCTTCCAAGCCGGCTATGGGCTACGGCCAAGCAGTCGCCTCTGCCCCGGTGTGCTGCCCTTTACCCAAGGTGCGGTGACTTCGCATCTGGTGGCAGTGGCTCCGGACGACGAAATGGCTGCGTAACCATGCTGAGAAGACCGTCGGTGAGCTGTGTGCGGGCAAATCGCATGCACAGTTCGAAGGGCGGGTGCTGGAAACGGAGCAACGCTGGTCGGTCTACTGCGGGTCCCAGGTCGGTGCGCTGAAATGCCACCTCAACGACCTGGTCGGGACCCAGCCGAAGAGCCGAGCCACCGCGCCAGCACTCGACCCAAGTAGGCGGACCGGGGAGAAGATGTGGGCCGAGGGCGGACCGGGCCCGGGCGCCCCAGGGTGGCCGGAGGTGCGCCAATTCGTCCGGCCCGACCGCGGGCGAGCCCCGAAGGTCTGGCCCGCGCCGCGGTAGCCGGGCTTGGCCGTTGCCTGAGCGGTGGCCCGGCCACAGCCAAGCTTCGGCGGCGCGCCGGTCAGGAAGGTCACCAAGGACTGGTGACGGGTCAGGGTGGAACCGCAGCTGCGCGGCCATTTCCCGAATTTCTAGACCAACGGCTGTCCCTGGGCCCTGCAGCCGCCGACAAAAGCCCTGGTAGATGGTGGCGGGGGCTGGATTTGAACCAGCGACCTCTGGGTTATGAGAGCAATTGCCCTCGCCTAGGCGGTACGGTTTCGATGGAATAAGACCAGTTCAGGTGACATGCATCATGGACCTGGACGAAGCTGGAAGCGTTGAGATCGCCCCAGTTCTAGACCGGAACCTAGACCAAAGGCCAAAGGCGTGGGTCTTCTGGAGGTCTTCCGGCGACGGTCAGGCCGCCGTCGTGTTCGCCCTGCGTCGTGGTCCTGGTCGCGCTTTTGGTGGTCCCCGAGTGGTTGTCCGGAAGCCGACGGGAGCGGCGGTCGCCGGGTCGTTGAACCGATGGGCCGGGCAACCTCAGGGTTCAGGCAGGTCCTAAGGGTGGTACTGCGTTACCCCCTCTATAAGGGGCATGTAGAAGTGACTAAGCAACATGGGTGCTGCATCTACCCCCTTATACGGGGTATTCTGAAGTGATGCCACGGCCCTCGGTCCTGCCTCGGCTCCAGGATTTGACCCAGGAGCAGTGGGGGCTCGTCACCCGCCGCCAGGTGGAGGCCGAGGGGATCGGGCCCACCACCCTCGACCGCCTGACGTCGCCCGGAGGGGTCCTTGATCGAGTGACGACCGGCGTGTACCGCCTGGTGGGGGCCCCGACCCCGGACCACATGGAGCTCCGGGCGGCCTGGCTCCAGCTCGCCCCCGGCGTGATGGCGTGGGAGCGGACCGCCAAGGAGGGCGTGGTCTCGCACCGCTCAGCGGCCGCCATGTACGGGCTCGGTCACCTTCCTGCGGACCGGCACGAGTTCACACTCCCCGAGCGCCGTCAGACCCGCCGGGCCGACGTGCGCATCCATGTCCGGTCCCTCACGGACGGGGACTGGGTCAGCCTGAGGGGACTGCCGGTCACCCGGCCCTCGCGCATCGCCTCCGACCTCCTCTTCGACCATGAGGACCCCGAAGCCGTCGCCCGTCTCATCGCCGATGCCATCCGGCCCATTTACGACTACCCAGGCACCTTTGCGGACAGCCTCGCCCCTCACGCGGCCCGGTTCGGGCTGCGCAAAGGAGATGGGCTGGGGCTCCTGCGCTGGCTCCTCGACATGACCGGCGACCCCGGGGCCAACCGATGGATGGACGATGCTCGGGCGCACGTCAATCGCGAGAAGCAGGCGGCGATATGAGTGCCGGCGACCGGTACGCGACGCCAGGCGCATTCCGGCGGGCGCTCACGGACCGGCTCAAGGCGGCAGCCAAAGGGGGACGGTGGACCTTCCAACAACTACAGCGCCAGGTCGCGTACGACCGCCTGATCGAGCGGCTGTACCTGCTCGACGACGGATGGATCGTCAAGGGGGCGACGGCGCTCCTCGCCCGCGACATCGGCGTGCGCGCAAGTCTGGACGTGGACCCCTACCGCGAGGTGGCCCGGGAGATCGCCGAGGAGGAACTGCGGCGAGCTGCAGTCGCCGACATCGGCGACTGGTTCCGGTTCGAGATCGGCGGCGGCATTGACATCGGCAACCACTCCGTGCGGCTCTCGGTCAATGCCACCATCGGCGCGACGACGTGGGTGGAGTTCCACGTCGACCTAGTGGGGTCGGACCTCCGCATGACCGGCCAGCCGGAGGACGTGCCGCCGCTCGCGCGTGGGGTGATCCCCGGTGATCCCCG